>JBBTYG010000001.1:0-3053 GCA_038061855.1 Patescibacteria group bacterium
CATTCGCGTGAATTCGCGTTTTTTGCATCGCGTTGTGTCGAACGCAGTGAGACACGCTAGGTTTGGGCTCTTCCTTTTTCTCTCGCCGATACTAAAGGAATAACAACCGCACCTCACTAAAGCTCGGTGCGAACGAGTCAAGGGTCAAGAGTCATGAGTCAAGATTTTTTCCTGACCCGTGACCCATGATTCATGACTCATCAGCAGCTCACCTTAGTGAGATGCGGTATTTTTGTTTTCTATTCCTCCGCTTACTGGAATGTTTTACTTCAGCGGGTGTACTCCGCGCGCAGCGCGCAACCAATGACATATAACTTCTGACTTTTAACAAAACTTTTTTTGTTATTAGTCACTAGTCACTAGTTGTGTGCTGCACACGGTTCTGCAGGTTTACTGCAGAGGGTTTCCCCATTCGGAAATCTTCGGATCGCCGGTTGCTACGCACCTCCCCGAAGCATATCGCTGCTACGCTGCGTCCTTCATCGCCTTTTGATGTCAAGGCATCCACCATGTGCCCTTATGCCAACCATCCCAATACTGACTTACATCCATCTCGCATAGGCGAGATCGCTGATACACGCGGATACACACTCTGATAAACGCGGAAAAAATCCGCGCAAATCCGCGTCTCGATACGCGATAATCCGCGATCTTGTCGTAGACAAGATGGACTACTTACATAATGTATTTATTATCCAACCCCAGTTTCAGCTCTCGACGAAAAAATTTTCCGTCGAGAGAAATTGGCGGAGAGAAGGCCGCCCAGATTCATCATGCGAAACAGGCAAGTGATTCCCTATACGGCCTCTCTCCATTAAAATTAGCTGAAACTGGAGTTGGATATTGCTACGCACCTCACTAAAATTCGGTGCTCAAACTCAAAAGTAAAAACTCAAGCGTCAAAAGTTAAAATCGAATTCGCTCACTTTTAAGTTTTGAGATTTAAGATTTGAGATAAAGCATCTCACCTTAGTGAGATGCGCAGCGTCCTCGCCTGCCCTCAATGCGATAGAGAGCGCGAGGTATCTGATGTTGCTCCGGCTTCAGCAGCCTAGAGCCCAGCTCCACTTTTGCTAATCACATTCTGTTGGAGTCTCTCGAATTGCATTTACAACACGTGAAACTACAACTTACGTCACGGGCAAAAGTGGGGCTGGGGATTTTCAAAATATCTCAAATGAGTCCTAATATAAAAATCAGCCGCATCGCGGCTGACTCAACTACGCCCACCCATTCGACTTCGCTCAGGGTGTCCTGAGTCCGTCGAACGGACAAAAGCGCGGTTTAGCCGCCGTGTGTTTGAAGATTTTTCTTGGTGCTCATTCGTGGGTTAGATTATATACGCACGCCATAAATGATGTCAACACCCCACCCCTGGGGATAAGAATATCCATAAAACCTAGCTTCATAAATACATCGATAAAGCAACGGCACAGAGCTAGAAAAACCACTAAAAACATTTAAAAAAAGATGGCGCCGTGTTTCCACAGCGCCATCTTGCGCGACCGCCTAAGGCGGCCGTTATTTCTTCAGCCCAGTCCGGGCACGTCTCCGAGTTTGACCGAGCAATAAGCCTCGGCGAACTGATGGTATCGCCAACTCACCTCCGTGATTTGCTCAGGAGTTAAATCCGGATACGGCGGATCCGGCTGGCCGTTTTTTCTTGCGATCATCAGCGCATCGTAATACCCGTTCGCGATAAAAATCTCGCGAATCATTTCTTTTGAGAAGTGGATTATCTCTCCCTCTCGGAGGGCAGCCGTTGGTGCAAACCGATCTTCGTCGAGCGTGCCGAATGTATCAAGAATTATCGGCCGGCGGCGAGGTCCTACTAGTCCAACTTCTTTCTTCCCGTCAAAACGAGTGAAGCCCGCCATCGCGGCAACGAGGCTCAATCCGCCATTTAAGCGATGGATGATTCTCCAGAGCCGGTCTTCCTCGACTTCCGTAATGCGGGCCAAATCACGCGCCTCCTGCGGCGTTAAAGGACGATCGTATTCTTCGCGCTTTGTCGTGTACCGTTGCTCCGGCCAAAACAAAGGCGTACCGTCCGCGGGCGAATCGTTCGTTTCGAAACCGAAATCCATCGGCTTCTTTTTCCCGCTTTTGAAATCTCGGCCGAGACTGCCAGCCACGCAAGATCCGTCAATAAGCTCGAGGGGCAAAATGTGGCCCGTCGTTTCAAGCGACGTTTCGGCCGGTTCGAGAATTTGGAATTCCTGAACCCGAATGCAGTCGGCATCTATCTGCCCGATGAAATGGGTATCAATCCCCAACTGCCGGGCAATCTTGAATGACTGCACCGCGCACGCGCAAAGCGCCACGCCCTTGCCTGGAATTTCCTGATGGTGTTGGCCTACGTCGAAACAGGAGAATGTGTCGAGGAAATCGAAGTCGAGTACCCCCGGAGCGACTCGATATACGTATCGGCTGCTCCCTTCATACACAAGTGTTCGTGCACTATCTTTCATAACTGTCTCTTTCGTTTCTGTTGTTGTTGTTCTGTCGTTTTCAGTTATCAATTTAACTGTGTCACTACTATTCAATATCATGCAGAAAAAAGCAAATCAAACAACCCGGAAGCTGGATTGCGGAACAAATATTCTTGCGAAAAACCAGCTGAGCCTGATAGAATAGGCATACAATAATCTCAAATCTAAAATCTCAAAATTAAAAGGTTGTGACCTTGAATTTCCCCAAAAGATTTGAGATTTGATTTTTGAGATTTAACATATTTATGCTCCGCATATCACTACACCCGGAAGAACTTTTTACAGTTGCCGGATTTCCAGTAACAAACAGCATTGTCGTTTCAGCTGCAATTCTCGTATTTTTTGCGGGAATAGGGATGATCATTCGGCGGCGTTTCGCGCTCATTCCAGGTATGGCGCAAAACATCGCCGAGAGCGGGGTTGAGGCTCTTCTTGATCTCATGGATCAAGTCTTGGACGACCGGAGGAAATCCGAAAAATATTTTCCGCTTGTCGCGACGATTTTTTTGTTTGTACTCATCTCAAACTGGTTTGGATTATTACCCGGATTCGGCTCGATTA
>JBBTYG010000002.1:0-7846 GCA_038061855.1 Patescibacteria group bacterium
TGCGGCGAGGCAAGATTTGTTGATATGCCGAATTGTCCGAATTGCGGAAATAGAAAAGACGTGGCATAGCGGGAGCCAGCATATTTTTTGGCATGAATGATTTTATTGAAAAATTAAAAGCTCGTCTTGGTGCAAGGAATCTTTTTATAGGCGTGATTGTGATAATCATTCTTGTTGCTGGTTTTGAGTATTTCAGCGGTGTTTATACGAAACTTTCTTCTGGCGTTCTGGGCGAACCATCAGGAGTTAGTGTTGGCGCGTATGGAAAGGTAGTGCAGGGACGATACGAGTATGAATCCGGCGGCGTTGCCGATTCAATCATGTATTCTCCAACTCCAGAGCCTGGCGTACCTCCCTCAACGCCTAAAGTTCCGACATCTGACAGGAAAGTGATCCAAAACGGTTCGCTTGATTTGCTTGTGCGGAAAGCGGAGGAAACCATTTCGGCAATCGGCAGTATCGCGGAAAACCATGAAGGCTTTGTCGAAGGTTCTAATATCTACGAGGTTTCGGAAGGGGTGAAGGCAGGGACAATTACGATTCGCGTTCCGGCAACGGATTTTTCTCCAGCGATGGAAGAAATAAAAAAACTCGCCGTTAAAGTTAAGAGCGAGAACACCAATTCGCAGGACGTAACCGCTCAGTTCGTTGATCTTGAAGCCCAGCTAAAGAATTATAAAGCGGAGGAAGAGCAATATCGCCAGATTATGGCGCGCGCGGTAAAAATCGAAGACGTGTTGAATGTGGCATCGCGTCTTGCAGAAGTGAGAGGGCGGATTGAGCAATCGCAGGGACAGCTCAATTATCTGTCTCGGCAGGTGGATATGTCTTCGATTTCGGTTTCGCTCACATCAGAGGCGGAAGTGCAAGTTTTCGGAATTGTCTGGCGGCCTCTTACGGTTGTAAAGCAGGCGTTCAAATCGCTTCTTGAAAATCTCACGAAGTTTGCGGACTCCGTTATTTTCTTTGTGTTTGCTTTACCGCTTTTTGGCATCAAGATTCTAATTTTTGTTCTCGTGCTTTGGATTTTGTGGCGGGTGTTCATGTGGGCGTGGAGGAAGTTCTTTAGCTAGGGCTTAGTGGTTAGAAGTTAGGGTTCAGTTATTAAGAGTTAAGGGGAAAGAGTATAATAAAGCAATGAGTTTGAAAAAACGGCCAAATTCGGCGAAGGGAGATATCATTGTTTTTTCTCCTAAGATTGTGCTTGTTGTTGTTGGCGTGGCGTTAGTTGCCGGCACTGGATATTTTATGTATCGCGAGAGAATTGACGCTCAACCTATTGCTTCAAATAAGGCAGTAGAGGAAGTAGTAGAATCGGCCGTGGCGACCACGTGGAAAACCTACCACAACGAGAAATACGGATTCGAATTAAAATATCCGCCGGATTTTCAAATTGAAACATCTCCTGTTTCCAAAATGACCGGGCTCGGCATTTGCGTTGAGGCTCGATGCGAAAAATTTTTGGCTATTTATGAGAAACCGCTACCGCTGGCCGATCCGACCTACCAAGATAACCGCAAGACGGAATTACTAGGTAATTTAAGCGGCATTTTTTATTACTACGCAATAAAAACTGATATAAGTATTACCGATAAAATTCTCTCCACATTCAAATTCATAAAATAGGCTACAATTAGAACATGCTTAATCCAAGCGCGCATTTATCAGAAAATATCTTTTCCTCCGGAGGAGGAAAAGATATTGAACAAAAACCGACCCGCGATGGGTATGGAGTTGGCTTGGTTTTGGCAGGCGAAGAAAACCAGAACGTCGTCGCGCTATGCGCCGATTTGGTTGAGTCAACTCGCACGGACGCGTTCGCGAAAAAGTTTCCGGACCGGTATTTTGAGGTTGGCGTTGCCGAGCAAAATTTGGCGGCAATTGCCGCCGGTTTGGGCGTTTCCGGTAAAATCCCGTTCATATCGTCATATGCCACATTTTCACCCGGTCGGAATTGGGAGCAGATCCGCACAACGATCGCGTACAATGATTCAAACGTAAAAGTTGCGGGGCATCATGCTGGGTTGCTGACTGGTCCTGATGGAGCGACTCATCAGGCGACTGAAGATGTCGCTATTATGCGGGCTCTGCCGAATATGAAAGTATTTGTGCCGTGCGATGCGATTGAAGCGCGAAAGGCGACAGTTGCAGCATCCCATATTTGGGGGCCGGTGTATCTGCGGTTTGCCCGCGAGAAAACACCGGTTTTTACGACCGATCAGACGCCATTTGTTCCGGGGAAGGCGGAGATATTCTGGGACCCCGGGTCAAGCCCGGGGCGACGGCTGAAGCCGTCGGTTTTAATCGTCGGTTGCGGAGGAATTTTATACAACGCGCTTCTCGCTGCGAAGGAACTCGAAAAAGAAAAAATCGGAACGATTGTTTTAAATTGCCACACAATAAAACCAATTGATGAAAAGAAAATCGTTGAGCTTGCAAAAAAATGTGGCGCGGTCGTGACTGTCGAAGAGCATCAGATACACGGCGGTCTTGGCGGGGCGGTTGCTGAAGTCTTGGCGAAGCATTTCCCTGTTCCGATGGAATTTGTTGGGCTACGCGATACATTTGGCGAATCGGGTTCGCCTGCCGAGCTTATTGAAAAATATGGCTTGGGTGTGAAAGATATCAAGCATGCGGTGCACATGGCAATAAAGAGAAAATAATAAATTAGTAGATAGACTATGGATAATTGATTGAGTCGCAAAAAATTTCAGTCTAAATGCTATCTGCTAAGTACTATGCCGAAGGAGGATCTCATAAAGTACATCGAAGAAGCGAAATCCCGGGGCGTGTCAGACAACGCGATACGGACTACGCTTCTATATGCTAACTGGACAAAAGACGAAATTGGCGATGCGTTCAAGAGGTATGACAACTCCCGCCCATTTTATGATCCGAATAGGATTTTCTCGTCGGGGGCCGGTCATGTTAGGGCGGTCAATTTCACAAGTGACGGAAAACCAATTGCGCCAGTGATCGAAAAGAGAACCCGCTCCGTAATTATTTTTCTTTTAATCGTGATCATCTGCGTTGCCGTCGCCGTTTTTTGGTATTTGGGGCACGTTAACAATGTTTTTGTTCCGGTGACCGCGGTACCACTTCCGCATGTTTTAGATGGCTCAAATTGATTTTTTGGCGTCACTATATATGGCAAGAAAAACAATTTTGTACGCAACTCAGAATCCCGCAAAGCTGGAAACGCTGAAAAATATTCTAGGCCCTGAATATACGGTGCTTAGCCTTTCCGACGTTGGGATATCCGATCAGGCGCATGAAGATGGCGCGAGTCCGAAAGAAAACAGCATAAAAAAAGCGCGAGCTTGTTTTGTCGCGACGGGAAAACCTTGTTTCGCCATGGATTTCGGATTGTTTATAGATGGAATTAGCGACGCCGAACAGCCCGGCCCGCATATAAAAAAAGCGGTAGAAAAAGTAATTGGACATAATCCAACAGACGAAGAAATAATCGAATATTATTCTGATGTTATATATAAACTAGGCGGCAAAACAACCGCACATTGGCTTCGCTCATTTGCTTTCTCTTCCAAGGACGGCGATTTTTGCGATGAGATAAAAATTCCAAAGATACTAGTAAGTACCCCAAGCAAAAAGAAGTTTAAAGGATTTCCGATGATTTCGTTACAATTTTATCCCGAGCTGAGTAAATACGAGTCCGAAATGTCGCCAGAGGAAAAAGAGGACATAATGAAAACCACGCATGACGCGGTGCGAGAGTTCATTAATAAGTTTTCTACATAACGCCGTCTTCCCATTTTGTTTCTTACAGGGTAAAATTTCTATATGTTCGACGTGATCACAATCGGGTCTGCGACGCGCGATGCGTTTTTTGAGGTGGATTTCGAAACCATTCCGTGGCCAAAGACTCCGTCTGGAAAAGCGTACGCGTTGCCGCTTGGAGAAAAGTTCGATGTAGAAAACAAGCTTTTTACGATAGGAGGGAATTCCGCGAACGCGAGCGTTACGTTCGCGCGGCAGGGGTTCAAAGTCGCTTGTGTTGCGAAGGTCGGGTGCGACGTTTCCGGAGAGGAGATACGGCGCCGCTTGGTCCGCGAAGGCGTTGATGCGCGGTATATGTCGTGCACGGACAAGGCGCCAACGGCGTATTCCGTTCTTTTGACACAGGGCGGAGAGCGGACAATTATGGGATATCACGGTGCGTCGGATTTGTTTTCCATTAAAGACGTCGAGCTGAAAAACCTAGACTCGAAGTGGTGGTATGTTTCTTTAGCGGGTGAGTCGCATAGCATGTTTTCGTCGCTCGTTTCATATGCGAAGAAAAATAATATCTCGGTTGCTTTTAATCCGAGCGGGTATCATTTGCGGCATAAGAGGAGCGAAATAATCAGGCTTATCAAATACATTTCATTTTTGGTTTTAAACGATGAGGAAGCTGCGTTTTTAACCGGTATTCCATGGAAGCGACAGAGTGAGGTTTTTAAGAAACTTGACCAGTGGACGCCTGGGATTCTTGCGGTTACAAGCGGAAGGGATGGCGCGGTGATCTCCGACGGTAAAAACATCTATCGAGCCGGAATTTTCAAAGAAAGGAAGCTTGTCGATCGCACTGGCGCTGGAGACGCATTCGGGTCTGGATTTGTGGCGGGCTTATTGAAGGGTCAAGAGTCAAGAGTCAAGGGTCAAGAGTTTACAGAAAAGGAAATTGCATACGCTATACGGCTTGCGACTGCGAATTCAACATCCGTTGTTGAAAAGTTTGGCGCGACGGAAGGCACGCTCACTACGCGCGAATTTACGCAGTCGCGTTGGAAGAATCTTCCCATAAAAGTAACTCGAATATAGCAGATGGAAAAGATCGCAAAACTTTTAGGAGTCGAAGTCGATGTTTTAAAGCGTTTGAACAAAGCGATGATCAGCCGCGTTGGCCGGAAGGGTGTTTTAGATCGAATAAACGAACAAAACAGCGCCCACATTCGAGAGACATTTCATCGGCTCGATATTCCTCCGGGAGCAACCGTGGATGTTGTACACGTTGCGCTTCTTAATGCGATACAATCAAGCGAAAGAGAATTGCTTGCGTACTTGGAGACAGTGTCGGGAAATACTAGATTTGAAAAGGTAGCGCACCTTGAGAAGCGCATCGCGAATGTCGGTAAGGGTTTTTTTCTTAAAAAGGAATTCGGTGTGGAGATTTTGAAGAAAAACCGGCCTACGAATCTTCTTAGATTTCTAAAACTGCGAACCATTAATCAGCTCTTAAAGAAATATGATGTCGCGGAAATTTTCAGCGCACTGCGGTTTATTGAGTCAAATCGGTGGATGCATGAAACATTTGAGAAGGCATACGGCGGTTTTATGGCTACCGATTTCGAGGAGCGCGAGATTGACGTGAAAGTGCTTGGTCCGGAATGGAAAAATGTTGCCGAGAGGTTTGTTGCGAAGAAACACCATAATGTAAGCCATCTCAAAGAGTTCGGCGTTATTTTTATAAATCCGATTACCGAGGACATTCCAGGCAAATTCCTGAGGGATTTCGCGTTGCTTCTGCACTATTTCCACGAGATTGAGTTTTATTCGAAACTTTTCAGGCGTTACTCTAGCGGTCCTGATTTTACCGTTCGATTAAAGGCTTTGTTGCGCGGAGATGTTAAAAACGTGATGACGGTACGAGAAGGCGAGTGGCTTATCGTCCAGAGGTACCTTTTTAAGGAAAATTTGAATGATCCGCGGCTTTTTTTGCCGCGAGTAAATCCCGAATCTCTACACTGGCTGCGCGGCGAGAGGGATATTGCGCGGCTCGGCGAGCGCGAGAAAAATTTGGGTCTTGAGATGTGGTGGAATCTTGACTGGGTGGCTTTGTATGATGATGCCGCCGGACGGATTGCGAGTTTTGATCTCGAAGATAACGCCATGTCTGCGGTCTCCGCCGCGGAAGGCAAAAAGGAAATTTTCGGATATCATCAAAGGGAGGCGTTGTGGACGAAAATATTTTCGGAATACGTCGGAGGCGAAGATGCAATGGAGCGGCTTCTTGTGGAAAATTTTGACGAGGGGAGCATTTTATTTAAGTTAAACGGCAAAATTTAAAGGTAAAAATTATAGCGCAAAAGACTATAGTGGATAAGACAGTTATCTAGAATATTATAGCAGTTCAAGTCGGAATCGGTTTTGCGTTTGTCGCCATGCTTTGCTGGGGGTTCGGCGATTTTCTGATACAGAAATCCACGCGAAAAGTCGGAGACATTGAAGCGTTGTTTTTCGTGACCGCGTTCGGCGCGGTCGTGCTCCTGCCGTTTGTGTATAAAAACCTCGGGGCGCTGTTTTCGTCATCTGGCGACACCCTTTTGATTCTCGGCGTTCTGTGCGTGGCGCTTTTTATCGCGGCGCTATTTGATTTCGAGGCGCTTCGGGTGGGAAAACTTGCTGTCGTCGAGCCAATTTGGTCGTTTGAAGTTCCAGTGGCGGCACTCCTTGCGTTTTTCATTCTTGGCGAGCGTGTAACCGCGTTTCAGATACTCCTTATCGTCGCGCTTCTTGTCGGTCTCGCGCTCGTGTCGTTAAAAAAGAAATTTCACCTGAAACATCTCTTGCTTGAGCGAGGGACGCTCCTCGCTCTTTTAGGCGCCGTTTTTATGGGCGCCGCCAATTTTTTCATGGGTTGGGGAGCGCGCGTCTCCGACCCGATTATGGCGAATTTCGTTACGGATGTTTTCATCGCCGCGGTTACCGGACTCATGCTTCTTAAGCGCGGCCGCGTGCGTGAAATTATTCGTGACATGAGCCTCAATAGTGGCGTATTGCTTCAAATGTCAGTTGCGGACAAAACTGCATGGGTCGCGTTCGCATTTGCGATGACGCTCACGCCAATCGGCATCGCCGTCGCGCTTTCCGAGAGCTATATAATTATCGCTGTTATCTTGGGTTTCATTGTAAATAAGGAAAAGTTACAACTTCATCAAAAAATCGGCTTGGTTGTTGCGCTTTTTGCGGCGATTACGCTTGCCGCGATTACGGTTTGAAAATTACATGCTTATACACGCATACACGCGATAAAGGAAAGCCGCGGGGATCGCTCCGCGCGGCTTTCTTGTAGCCGGCAATTCACAAGTTTTGGCATTGCTATGCAGTGGCAACTGCGTGAGTGGCGGCTATGATTTTCTCGGCATCGAGCCAGTCCTGCACTGCTTGAGTATCCTTTCTAAGTTCATAGAGCCGTCTTGCTCGGTCGTTCCTCTCGGCCAGAGAGGGGATTCGACCGAGTTCTTGAAGGCACAATCCCCACGAATCGTACCAATCCTGTACTCTTCTGGCTCTCTCTTTTTCTTTCCAGATGGCATTCGCTTTCGTTTCCACAAGTTCATGAAATTCCTGGCGGCTGATACCGGAGATCTCGGCGTGCGAGACGCGTTCGAGCGTGATGACGCCGTCCTTGACGAAGTCGCAAAGGATGCCGGCGTTGCGCGTGTGTTTATCGCAAAAACTCACGATGAGACAGACGCCCCCCTCGTCACGCGGGAAAGGACCACAACAACTTCCTGGTTTGAACATTGAAGCGATGCGATTTCCTGCTGCCATGCATTGCGCGATGGCATGAATATGCGAGAATACGTAACTATCGCTAGTTCTATACTCGCACACAAAACACGTGAAGTGCGCGATTTTGCCTCTGTATTTGTGATAGTGGGTGGTGTCTCCATCGGTGTAGAAGTATTCGCCTTCGGGAGGTCTCAAGTCTGCCAAGCGCTTTCCGCATTCCGCAGTTTTCTCCGCGGCATTACATGTAGTTTCAGTCATATCTTTTCTCCTGTTGATTTTTCGCTTTAACGCCGGACTCTTCGCCACGGCTTTTCAATTAACTACCAGTGTT
>JBBTYG010000003.1:0-1954 GCA_038061855.1 Patescibacteria group bacterium
TGGGCGAAGTCGTAACAAGGCACGCGTAGCGGAAGCTGTGCGTGGATCAATTAAACTATCTTTTGACAGTTCGGCAGGCTCACTGTGGTGAGTTTATCGAACCATAATCTCACACTCCGTCAAGTTTGTGAGTGCGTCAGAAAGGTATGTCGGCATGTGCCAAGTTGGTGTATGCGTTCCGGGAAATCCGGAACAGAAGTTGGGGCAGCTAAAAAATTCTTTTTCACTGTTCAAAATTATTCACATTCAGACTTTTGATAACTTTTCAGTTATTAAAAAAAAGACGAAGGCCTCCGTCGGAGACCTTCGTTTGTTTTGCCTATAGCGGCGCTACCTTTTTCGGGTGGCAAAAACCGCGAAGGCTATCAGAGCTGGTATAGCTATCATGGCAACTGTTTCTGCAATTTGCCAGAGTTTGACTAACAGTATAACCACGATGGGGACCAGCTCCTCAGGGATTCCAATCATAAAACCTCCATCGTTTAATTGCTGACCCCATTCTATGATATTTGCGCGCTTAAGTCAATAGCCAAAAATTTGTCTTAAACCATGTGTTGCGGCATACTCCAGATCGACTATTCCGGCTGGTGTGGATAATGAGTTTGTGCTATCGTGGAAGAGGGCGTACAATAAAAAATAGAAATAGTGCCGAATTAAGATGAAAGATATAAGAATGGAAAAGAGTTCGTTAGGAAAATACCTTTTTGTTTTGTTCGTCGCGTTGTTGTTCGGCGTTGTTTGGTTGATTTCTTCTAAAGCCCTAGCCAATGGGGCGCAGTCAGCCAAATTAAAAGTTGAAGTTCTCCGCGCTGGCGTAGTTCAGTTCACCTCTCTTTCGCCGACCGAGTCCACTGCGTCATCGCTAAGTTGCTTCGGCCAGCAGCGCATCGACCAATACTATGGCGGCGACACGAGCAAGTACACATCAAAACTGAAGGATCAGGCCAAGTGCGTTCAAGGTAATGTGACGGCGGCTTACTACAATGCGCTCATCGGCGAGGCAAATGGCAGCGCCTCAACTGCCAATTTCATGAAAAATGATGTTGAGGCTTTTCTCCAAGTACTCAAAACCAAGTCCTCTATTGATGGCCTTGCCGCCGCGATTATTCCTGGTGGTGATTATCTTCCAAGTCCTTACCTTTCAGCCAAAGGTGTAGAAATAATGTGCCTAAAGGATAGCGTTGCGAGTAGCTCGGTTCCGGAAGTGCCAATCGGTTCATCGCAGAATATATCAGGACCATCCTTTCAGCACACTACCCCTGCTCTCGAGAGTCAACTCAACGGCATGAAAAAGAGAGCAGAAGAATTAAAAAAAGAGATGGATGCGGCGCTCGCTGATCCTAAAAATATTGATCCTAAAACAGGTAAAGCGAAAGTCCCGATTGGTTTGGTGATAAAGCTGGTACGGATGATGAAAAAAAATTTAGAAGAGAGCAAAGGTAAGTTCATCATCGTCAGTCCGTCTACCGTTTCAAGCCACTATCCAGGAATAGCAGCGAAAGGTGTGTATTCTCAGATTTCATTCGAGTTGAGCAAGGATGAGAATGGATCGCTGATTAACTGGGATGAGAAGGTGCCTAAGATCGTCAGAGGGCTTGCTGATGCTATTTTTGGCGTAACTGGTAGTTACTTTAAGGGCACGGTTTCCGTTGACGGGGCGTCTGCCGGAGATGCTCCTCTGCCCGCGGGTTTTATGTGGGGCGAGATGGTGAGAGTAGCGAATGAAAACATCGCTCGATTGGAGAAGATTAAATCCGCTGAGGAAGCCCGCGCTGTTTCCATTTCAAAGACGCTTGAAGCGCTCAAGGCAAGGAATTACGACTGCGCTGACAGTGGGCCAGTCGAAAAATAAAGGATTAGAGGTGAAAATGAAAGAAATTATTCCATATATAATATGAAAAACGACACACAATACCTAGTCGGAGCAGTTATTCTCGTCGCGTTTTCAGTGGTG
>JBBTYG010000004.1:0-1195 GCA_038061855.1 Patescibacteria group bacterium
TTGCCAATCATTTATTTTTGGTAAAGAAAAAATCACCGAACACCCCGACCCAGGAAAATCCGGCAGCATATATCATTTCCAAAACATCTATATAAAAATGTTTCCGCTCGCCGCCGCAGTAAACAGGGTTTATCTCTATAAACAAATTATCGATTTTTTCTTTGAACGCCGTCTTTCCGCCATCGATAAACTCCTTTTCCCAACCCTCGACATCAACCTTCATAAAGTCGATTTTCTCTATGCCAAGCTCCCTTATAACATCATCAAGTCGTCTCACGTTTACTTTAATTGTAGCGCCGCCTACGCCGCTCGGCTTCGTCACAAACGAGCTGGAATCATGGTTCGCATTCATATAAAAATCCGCAACGCCGTTCCGATCCGACAGCGCGAAGTTGAAACACCGGACCCTTTCCCCAAAACCGGCAATATTTCTTTTAAGCGCCGCGAAAGACTCGGGTAACGGCTCAAAACAATAAACTGTCGCCTTCGGAAAGCTTTTCAAAAAAGTTACCGCGGTGTCGCCGACCGCCGCGCCAACGTCGAAAACGACGCGGCAATCTTCACTTCCCTGATTATTTCTTTTTACAATATCAATTACTTCGTAAATCTCTTTTTTGCCAAACAGAAAATGCTTTATAGGGCGCAGAGTGGCCTTTAGCTTTTTTACAGGCCCGTATTTGAACAATTTGGATATAAAACTATACAAAGGTACGCGCATATTTTTTCAAAAACATAAATTTCAGGCTTGCTATATTAGTCCGATTTCTTCAAATACTTTTTCGAATCGTTTTTGATATGTGTGCTCGCGTAAAGTCCGCTCTACCCCAGCCCTTAGAATCCCCTCGCGTTCGGCGTCGTGCGCGAGATAATATTTTATCTTTTGGGCAAGATCGGAAACCGAACGATAAAACACCATCTCCTCATTTTCCTTATAATACGCTTCGAGATCGTCCGCGTAACCGGAAATTACAAATGCGCCGTTGCCGGCAAGTTCAAACGGACGCGCTTTAATGTGCGGAATGGAAATTGCGCGCCAAAATCTGAAATTGCTTATCGGACGGAAACTTGGAACAAATCCGTCAATTGAACGCCTAACGCATAACTGACTGAGCGACCACGCGCTCAATAAGGGCGGCGTGTCGTTTTTGTTCAAATTGTTTTTTCTGCGGCGTATAATGTTTGTCATTTCCTCCGC
>JBBTYG010000005.1:0-2906 GCA_038061855.1 Patescibacteria group bacterium
GATAAGAGAATCATTCCGATTGATTCGAAATTTAGCTTGGAGAACTATAACCGATGGGTAGCGGCCGTTGATACAGAGGGCAAAAAAAAATTCGAATCCGCTTTTATTTCCGACATAAAAATGCGTATCGACGAAACATCGAAATATGTAAAACCACAAGAGGAAACAATGGATTTCGCATTTATGTTCATCCCGTCTGAAGCGATTTATTACGATCTTCTTATTAACAAAGTCGGAAGCAACGCCGAGGACAAAAATTTGATCGCGTACGCGTTCCAGAAAAAAGTGATTATTGTCTCGCCTACTTCATTCCTCGCATATCTCCAGACCGTTTTGCAGGGGCTCCGCAACCAAAAAATTTCCGAGCAAGCGAAAGATATCATCAAACAAGTCGACAATCTGCGGAAACACCTCATCACATACGAGGAATACTTCGACAAAATCGGAAAAAATCTCACGACAACCGTAAGCGCATACAACCACGCGCACAAAGAATTCGGAAAAATAGACAAAGACGTTTTAAAAATCACCGGCGAGGCGGTGGGAATTGAGGTTGCAACGCTTGAAGCGCCGCATAGCAGCGAAGAATAAAACCGAAATTTTTTCTACTTTTTTTTTCTTCTCAAAAAAGTAGGAATGTCCCACATGTCGCCTTCCTTTGATGCCGGTTCTTTTTCAATAATTTTTTCAGACTTTTTTGAAGCATCCGCCTCTCCTTGAGAAGCTTGAGTTTTTTTAGTTATATTATCTTCAATTCGAGACTGTGATCCATGTATTTTATCCCCTGTTTCTTTGACTCCTTTATTAAAATCTGGGTTTAGAAAAACGTTTTGCCTCTTCTCGAAATGATCCGAAAAAAGAGTTGTCGGCTGGTTTCCGTTAAATCCAGTTGCGATCAGTGTTATTTTTATGTGGCCGGATTTAAGAGCTCTATCGTAATACGCGCCGAAGATGATCCTCGCGCCAGGATCGGCAGATTGTGCCACGATTTTCGCAGCGTCATTCACTTCATTCATTTTTAAGTCTCTTCCGCCGGAGATTCCCAATAAGACTGATTTTGCCCCTTCGGCGCTTATTTCAAGAAGTGGTGAGTTGAGAGCGGAAGTGACAGCCTTTACCGCGCGGTCGGCTCCCGTCGCAACGCCGACACCGATAATTGCCATTCCCGCATCTTGCACAACGCTTCTCACGTCAGCAAAATCCAAATTGATGATACCCGGCGAAACAATAAGTTCAACAATGCTCATTAACGCGTTTCTTAGAACTTCATCTATCTCCTCAAAAGCCTTAAGTATCGGCGTATCTTTGCTAATAACGGTGAATATTCTGTCGTTTGGCACAACAATAATAGCGTCAACTTTTTCCCTAAGCTTCAATAGACTCTCTTTTGCTATTTTATCCCGCTGAACTCCTTCAAAACTGAATGGCTTCGTGACAACCGCCACCGTGAGCGCGCCGGACTGCTTCGCGACATCTGCCACGATAGGCGCCCCGCCGGAGCCTGTTCCGCCACCCAGGCCAGCCGCGATGAAAACCAAATCAGCCCCCTTTAAGGATTCCGCTATTTCCGAACGATTTTCCTCCGCCGCCTGACGTCCCAAATCGGGATTCATGCCGGTACCCAAGCCTCGAGTCAAGTTTTTTCCGATATAAATTTTATGGCGCACATCACAATGGTCCAAGTCTTGGTGATCTGTATTTATCGCAATAAATTCCGCGCCTCGGATAAAGTTTCGGCTCATCCGCGAGACCGCATTGCCGCCTCCGCCCCCAATGCCAACCACTTTAACGCTCGCAAGAGGAACGTATAAATTTTCTTTCCGCACAACCGCCTTTTTTTTGGATTTTGCCATGATGATGAATCTATCTCAAAATATTTTCTAGCCGCGTTGTGAGAGATTTTCTTGTATCCGCAAGGCGCAACGAGGAAGCTGTGGTTTACCCACTGCGACCGAGTTGGAACGCAGCGGGGCGATAAAATCTCCGCAACCGAAGGATACGCTGAATTTCTGCTGGCGCATCGTCGCCTCAGACTCGGAGTACGTAAAGCACACCTTCGTCCTTGCTCCTTGCGCCACCAGAAATTCAGCAGTATCGCGGCCGAACATATTTTGAGATAGATTCATATTAAGGAAGGAAGTACTTTATGATATTTTTTATTTTGAAATTCGAAAGCACCGATCCCCTGCCCCATCCTTTGTCATCAACCCCCCATAGCACGAGGCCGAACACGGTAACAAACTCGGGATCTTCGATGAACTTGGCGAAATTCCCAGCGGTAGCGCCCCACTCATCGCATAGCGTCATCCCTATTTGGCTTGAAAGTTTCAATTCTTGCCGAACGAGATCCGTAAGTCCGGGTACTTTTGAGCCTCCTCCTACAAGCACAACTCCTCCAGGAAGGTGACCCTGCTTACCCATTACCTTAAGTTCATTATTAACAAAATCGAGTATTTCCGCAAGGCGCGATTCTATGATTTCCGAGACAAATCGCCGAGAAGCGGATCCAGTCGCATCCGGAAAAAACTTCTTAAGGTCTATCGTTTCTTTCGCGCTAACTTCTTTTGACATCGCATACCCGTAATGCAACTTCAAATTTTCCGCCGCATCAACCGGAATCCTGAGTCCAATCGCAATGTCATTAGAAATACTCGCTCCGCCGACAGGAAATTTCGCGACACTGATAAGCTTGTTTTCCTCATATACGCCCATCCCCGTTGTCCCAAAGCCTACATCAACAAGCACTGTTCCAAGGTTTTTTTGGTAATTACTAAGCGATGATCGGGATGCAACAAGCGGGGAGAGTACCAATCCGCTTACCTCTCCGCCAGCAAGCTCAACCGCTCTCATGAGACTTTTTACATGAGGAGAAAACGCGTCTATGACAAGACTGTTAACTTCAAGCC
>JBBTYG010000006.1:0-23783 GCA_038061855.1 Patescibacteria group bacterium
TTTTGATTTTCTTAATAACTTATCAATGGTTGGTTTTCAATTAGCTTAAACACAGCATACCTCAGATGTCTTACTGTGTCAACCGAAAAAAACTAAGCAAAAGAGATAATCTGATTTCAGCTAAGGAGCCCTATATTCCAACTCCGCAAATTCCTTTGATTATTTGTTTCATTATTCTATGTCGCTCGACTGATCAAATTGTGCTCGCTTTCTTAAAATAATCCAAAGCGCAACGAGCCCGCCCAGGAGCCCAAGGTCGCGAAATGTTATTGAATCTATTCCTGCTTTCCCTAAAAACAATATTCCAGCCATCTCAAGAGCTGCAGCTAGCGCAATATAGCTTACAATCCGAGTATTCAAAAACCAGGCAAGGAATACGAGCGCGAAAATAATTTCTGCGATTGCCTGCAGTTTGAGGTAAACTTCGATCGGCATGATGTTTGAAACGAAACCGATGAACCACGTCGGAACAGCCCATATCCACCCGCTAGGGTTGCGAAATATATCCACGCCGGAATACAGATACATCGCGGCGAAACCTATTCGTAAACACCACTCCGGAGAAAGTTTTTTTAGAATATTCATTGCCTATTCTAAGCCTTGGACAAGTACATTGTCTACAAATACCCAACCTTCTTCAACCAAAACTCGTTTTCCCATTCCCACAATTTTTTTGCTCCCAAAAATGCCTCGAAGTCGCCCTGCCAGTAGGGGAATTCCTTGATTTCAAGATCGCCTTTTACTTCCGACCACTCGTGCTCGCAATTTTTGGAATTTCCGTTGCTCCAGTTGGTTCTTATTTTTTCACGGCCGCCTTTTGTGCGCTTTGTTGCGCCACAGCGTTGGCATGTTTGAATCTGGTCAATTTTCAAAATCCACCGTGTCTGTAAATTATGGAATTGGTCCTTGAGCGCTACCATATAGGCGGAGGTTTGGAGGTTGTAATCGCGGTAAATTGCCTGCGAAGTTTTTATGTCGAGTACGCCAAATTTTCCGCCAATAAGAGCAAGGGCATCTACCGTGCCCGCGTAACGATGGTCGTAGGATACAACCCGGCGTTCGACGAGCTCCGGCGTTACTTGAATATTATTTTTTTCATAAAAATCCATGAATGCTTTTACTGCTGGGGCGACAGAGTGGGGGATTTCGGGATTTTTTCCGAGTAAAATTCCCTCGATGGTTTCGTGAATGAGTGTCCCTTCTTCGGCGGATTTTTCTGTCACCGCTTGCGCTGCCTTGAAATTTTCCGCTTCCGCATAAAATCGCAAAAGCGCCGGCTTCGCTTTTATCGAGACGATTTTTGTGACGCGCGGATACCATGCGCCGTCTATTGTGTAACCGCTGGCTTCTTTGAAGCTTTCGCCGTCTTTATAATTGTCGAACATGAGGAATAGTAGTTAGGGTTTAGGGTTTAGTAACGTGTCCGTGTATTGTACTATATCCCCAGCGCCCGTCATGACGATCACGGCAGGTTTTATCTTTGGAGCAGGGGATCCGGCTGGGAGTCCGCATACTGGCGGCTCTGTCATGAGTATATTTATGGCATTTTTAAGATTTTTAAAATTGGACAGGTAGAATATTGGTTTTCGCGGATATTTTTTTTGCATCGCTCGAACAAGCGCCTCGGGGGAAAATAGTTCGTTTAGCGTTTCGTCACGTCCCGGGACTTTGTATATCGAAGTGATAATAACCGTGTCTGCGGCATCGAACGCGCGAATAAATTCATCAAAAAGTAAGCGCAGACGCAGGCCTTGGTGCGGCTGGAACACGCAAATTATATTCTTATTCGGAAATCTTTCCTTGAATCCTTGAAGTGTTGCCTTAACTTCCGTTGGATGATGAGCGTAGTCGTCGTAGACAGGACTTTTGATTTTTAACTTATAACTTTTAACTTCGAACTCGCCTCTATACTCGAATCTGCGCCATGAGCCGCGATACGCGGCGATTGCGGCGAGGATTATTTTTTCGTGGATGCCGAGCGAGTGGGCAAGTGTATATGCCGCGACTGCGTTTGAGACATTGTGTTCGCCGGGGATACGGATAACTTTTTTTATTTTTTTCGCCGCCTGATTTTTGAGCGAATACCAGAGAATATTCAGATTGTTTTTGTGAGCAATCTTTTGTATGTCTTTCGCGAGCGAAGATAAATTTTCATTGTCACGATTCAGGACAAGTGCGCCACCAGGGATTGTAAGCGCAATAAATTCTAAAAACGCTTTTCTCGCGCCGGCAAGATTTTTGTATGTATCAAGGTGTTCGCTGTCGATGTTTGTGATTACCTCGATAGTAGGGGAATAGCGTAGAAATGCGCGATCAAAATCGTCTGCTTCGAGAACCAGATATGAGCTTTTGCCGATGCGAATGTTTTTCCCGCCGAATTCTTTGAGATTTGTGCCGACGAAGACAGTTGGATTGAGACTGGCCCGCGCGAGAATCAATCCGATGAGCGCGGTCGTTGTGCTCTTGCCGTGCGCGCCAGTGATCGCGATCGTTTCGTATTGCCTCGTGAGCTCGCCGATCGCGTCTGCAAGGGGAATCGTTTTGATTCCGAGGCGCTTTGCGGCGATGAGTTCGGGGTTACTTGGCTCGATTGCGCGATTATAAACGACGAGATCTACGCCTTTTTTTATATTGTTTTGCTTGTGTCCAATTACAACCTGTATGCCCTCTTTTCGGAGTTCCTTTGTGACTTCGCTCGATACGATATCCGATCCGGAAACGCGCATTCCACGCGCCACAAAATAACGCGCGAGGGCGCTCATGCTGATACCGCCAATACCGATGAAATGAGCAAAATTTAATTCCTGATTTTTCGGTTCTTTCTTCATAATTACTTTCTTGATTTTAACTTTGAAACTCTTCCAACAAAAGATGTTCTTTCGGAATAATTTTTGCCTTAATTTTCTTATCGCCGCGAATATATGCCTTAACAAGTCGGTGAACACCGTCAAGAATTACAAGTCTAGAATTGTACTCTGTTATTACAATAGGAAAGCGTAAATCGGTTTTCTCTGCTCGTTCCCAATGCAATAAAGTTCCTTCTCTTTTTTTGATAACTTCCCATGGGGCAAGATTCCAATCATCTGTACCGTCTTTGGCCCAGACAGGCATATCAAAGTGCCACAAAAGATTTTCTATATCAATGTCAGCAACGCGAAGGGGAAGTTCTCGCAATTTTGTAGTATTCACAAACATACTCAATCCTGCGTCAATAAGTGCTTGTGGCGGCTGTTTGTTTTTCATATGCCTAGGTATTTTCATTCATAAAATCAATAGTTGATAGAAGTTATAGGGAAGCGGTGTTGTTTAAATATGGTACATGTCGCCAAATGTAGCTTTTACGACAGATGATATAGCTAGTAGTAATATCAAGAATGAACCTATTATAAAACGAGTTTTATTAATAAGTCATTCATGATCGGTCATGTGTTATTTGTTTTACAACTATAAACGGCGTCATTTCGTCGTCTTGACCCATAGGATTGTCTAAAAGCGCAAGTCGAGCGGTTTTTTTATCGACAGGAACTTTTCCGCTTATCGCGATAATTTCGACATTGATATTGTTGCCATCGATGATTGCCACGGGCAATCCTAGGGCGTTTTCGATCTCTTGGCACACCTTTTCAGGGTCTTTTGGTGGCAGCGCGGCGTATTCGTCATATGGATGCATGGAAGCAGGGTTGAAGCCGTCTATTTCCGATATGCGGTGCCCGGCAATGCGCCAAAAGAGTCCCCTAACGCAAAAAAGTTTTCCGATTGAGCCAATCGCCATAGCGAGCAATATACGAGGCGTGCCCGCGAGTTCCACGGCAAGTTGCATTTTTTCCGGCCTTGAGAACCCGACATCATTCGTATATTTCTTAACGCCTTTTACGACTAGCTTAGCAAGCCAGCCGGCTTTTACGGTCGAAATATGCCGCACGTTGTTTTGACATACAGAAACCACTTTTTCCGAAATCGCGAGCCAATCCCCTTTCCGTGTGTCAGGCAAAACGTATCTTTCTATGATTCCGGTGAGATTTTCGCCGAAACCGATGAGGTGTGTTTTTATCGGAATACGCTCGAATTTTTTATTTGCGACGGTTATAAATTTTTCCATATATTTTTCTATATTTTCCTATTCGCGCGAATTAGAGAAGGTAAAAAAGCACAATTCGCCCATTTTTCTACATAAGCCACTGCACACGGCCGACTGTGCCATCAGTAAGGCGCACCTTGATACCCCCAGGGTGTTCTGATGCCGATGTAAGCACGTCCTGAACGATTCCTTGCGTGTAATTATCAGTTCCGTAGTTTTTCTTTTCAATAATCCACACCGCGACTCCCGGCTTGATTTCACTTAGTGATGGAGGTTTGTGATTATCTGGCATGTTCTTCACTTATGCTTTTTTACTTACATAATTTCCGCATTGTAACATTTTTCGCAATAAATTATTTTTTTACGGTCAGGATCGTAAGAGGTTTCGAATTCGTTGGTGCAGGGATTCGTTCCATGAAAATGCTCCACAGTATTAATGTATTTTAGTCCGCGCTGATCCGCGTTTTTGTCAGCGTCAATCCGCGCGCCGCTGCAATCGCAACGGCGATGCCAGAGTTTTGGAGGATTCCGCCGAACGATTCGAGCATGGTGTCGGCAATTCGGGCAAAGCGTTGGGAGAGGAATACTCATCCTTCGATACAATGCCAGCTCGGCGGCAACTATACGGAAGGCGGTCGCACACTTTTCGTTACAAAGTCCCCCATGAGAGCACTCTATAATTTCGTTGAGAACAGAATCATATACTTCGGCAATTGTTTGCGGAAGTTGGGCGGCCGTTTTTGTAGGGACATATTCCTTCTTTAGTTCGTCCTTCCAGCGATACCCTATCGCGGTTGCATTATTTTTTGTGAGCTGGAACCGATCAAATGCGGCGCTTTCGTTATACGCAAAAGGTGAAAACGTATGCGAAAAAAACTCGCCCCACTCCCCTGTTTTTGTCATATGAGCGATAAGTTTCTTGCGCAACTCAATAAATTCTTCTTTAGAATACTGCTTATTCAATATCGCGTAGGAGGCGTGTTTTAGAGCCGCGCACCCTAACACGCTTACCGAAGAGTGGCAGTTGTTCGAATACTCCGCCTCAATGCATTTCCAGCAGAAAATTGAAAATTTATTTCCGCGCGAATTGTCGGGAGTCACGCAGTCGTAGCATAGTTCAGGACGGCCAGAGTTGTTGCAATCATAGCAATCTTTCGCTTCGTCAACGTCTATCATATGCCGACAATTTTCTAAGTCTTTGGCATAGAAAGAATTGCGCGAATTTTTGGAACCTATGAGATTGTCGCCAGTGCACTGAGTTGATTTGAGGAGATTAGCAAATTTTTTCGGCATACGGCAGGAAAATTCTTCTAGCTCTCTAATTCGCGTTATCAATGAATCCCGACTATCTAATCCAAGAGTTTTGAGTTTAGCGAAATACTCTTCTTTCGAATATTGTTGGTTTAAAATGCAAAATTGTTTATTACGAAGCCCTACGCACATAGTACAGTTTAAACACCCGCGAAGATCGTAACTCAAAATGCAATCTACGCAATCGAAACAGAGCATACAATGCTTCGATCTGGAACATCCGGAGCAGTTGATGAGATCATATACCATTTCGGAATTCCAAACGAAATAACAGTCCATTATATCTTTGTCGTAACAGGCATAGTACGTATAGAGGCAATTCTCCGTATACCATCCGCAAACGCTTAGATAGGTATTTTTGCTGAATGCCCAGTCATATGCCCATTCGGAGTTCACGCTCCCAATGCCATCGTCATTTTGGATAGAAAGCGCCGGAATTTTTTCCCACAGCTCTTGGATTTGTTCTAAAAATGGACGATTAAAATCCACGTCACGGCCATACTCAAGTGGGTTCCAATTGTCCGACCACCAGCATTTTTGGCAATAAACTGGAAATGCGGAATTCGCAGGATAAACTGCGATCATATCCCGCTTACAAAGATCGCATTTCCGCCTATAAAACGATCGCTCATTGCGAAACATAAGCCTTCTTTGGTATCTACAGTCGGGACAAAACGTCGGCGGCGGAACACCGATTTTTTTGTAGAATCCGAAATCGTCTGGTTCTATGACGAATGATTTTTTGCAATTCTGACAAATTTTAGTTTCTGCTGTCATTAATCTATTGTCCATATTCTATAGTCTATAGTTTATATTCCACAGTCCAAATTCATATCCGTATCCCAAGCGGGCCGAGGAATATGAGGAGCACGTTTTTAACAATTTCCGCAATGAACTTAAAAAGTTTATAGAAAAGATCTTCGACGGCGGCGATAACCCTCTTTAGCCCCGCGGGAGTGAGCGAAGAAATCCATTCTCGGAGTATGCTTGCGGCGGCGATGACAGTTTTTGTATCCGCCCATGTTTTTTTAATAAATGACGAGGTGATATTGACGGTATCTTGCCAAACCTCACCCATAAAGTCGGATATCGCGCTCCATGCGTTTTTTGCCGATTGCGTGAGTCCATCAGGAATTTCAGGAACCTCGATAGCAGTATAGGCTGTTGGCAAAATTAAAAACTGGGAAAGCAAGAAAATGATGCAGCACGTCGCAAGAATTCTTCCGCTTTGCACTTGAATCCTTCCTGTCTTTGTCATTAGTTTTAAGTTTTACGTTTTCAGTTTTAAATTAGGGCTTACAGGTATCCCATCGGATTTATGTCGCCGCCCTGTGGCATTGGGCCGCAGTTTTTCGTCGGTCGCATGTAAAATGTCGGCGCCGCGAAAACGGTGAAATGGAGATGAGGACCAGTGGCCCAGCCGGTTTTTCCGGAATACCCTATGACTTCTCCCCTCTTTACCTGTTGTCCGACTTGGACGATCTGCCGTGACATATGCGCGTATAGCGTAACAAGATTGTTGTTATTTTTTATGGCTATGAACCTGCCGTATGCGGCCTTTGGGCAATAGAGATCATTGTTGCCGACCGCGGCCGCTACTCCATCCTCCGCTGCCATCACGGGCGTACCGATAGGAATACCGAAATCTATCCCGTTGTGCCATTTGCTCTTATATGTTGATTGAGCGAAATCCGTCCTGCCATATCCCTGACTGATAACATTTTTTCCGCCTTCGATCGGCATGAGAAGTACTCCTGATATAAGCGGAGGGAGCGTAGCCGGATCGATTTTCGTCCGCAGCACAGAATCAAGAGCTTCAATTTCATTCGCGATTTGCTGCTGCAATTTTTCTAGTTGCGTAACTTGCTGAGCAAAAACGCTTTCTTTGTTTTTTGTCTGCTTAAGAAGGGTTGTTCTCTCTTCCTGCTGGTCCTGAACGATGAGTTTTTTGTTTTCCGAATCGCGCTTATGAGACTCAATCGAATTTTTTTTACTGCTCGCAATTTGGATTTTCTGGCTGTACTCATCTTGGATGCTTCGCAAGCTTCCGACATCGACTACAAGCTGGCTTTGCAGGTTATTGAGCGTTTGTGTTTCAAGCACGCCATCGGCTAAACTTGAGCTTCGTAAAAATATTAACAGTAAATTATTATTTTTGTGCTCGTTCTTTTGAAATTCCAAAAGGATTTTCTCTATCGCATTTTTTTTATCTTGTATTGAATTTCCGATATCTTCGAGGTCATAACCGAGAGACTCCACCTCAAGAAAAAGTTTTTGAATGTTTATCTCGTCAGATTTTAAGCTTAGATTCAACTGGTTTATATTGCTCGTAAGATTATTCAGTTCTTTTTGAAGAGTAGCTTTCTCTCCTTTTACGCTCTTGAGCGTAGCGCGGGTCGATTGCAACTGTTTATCTATGGATTCAAGCTGTTTTGCCTTTTCTTGGATTTGCGACGCCAGATCGTCCCTACTCATTGATGCGGGAGTGGTAGTGCCCTGCGACAAGTTTTGGGCGAATACGAACGGACCGCTTATCATGAATACGACTGTCAGATAAGCCGCAAAATGTTTTTTGGATGATATTTTTCCTTTCATCGACGTATATTACAACATTTCCGTCTTCTTAATTGCGATTTCGATTCTCCGCTCAGCTTCTTGTATGCCAAGGATCTCGATTATTTCAATGGGGTCAGGAGAGACTTCTCTCCCTGAAAGCCCGACTCGCAATGGCCAGAGCACAACTCCCCTTCCCTCGACTCCAATGAGCTCCGAGAGCGCTCCCGAAATTTCATCCCTTCCAATATGATTGCCTATGAGCTTCAGAGGGCCGAGCGCCTCGATTACGAGCGCAAGAATGCGCCGTATATCCGCCGGGCTTGATGACTGTTTTTTCCACATAAGAAGCGCAGGATCATATTCCGGGAGCGCGAAGAATATTTCGGCCTCTTTCGCGAATTCCTCGAGGTTCTTGATCCGCGCCCGCTCAATATCGACGATTTTTTTTATGAGTTCCAGCGGCACGCGCATGTTTTTTTCTTTCAGAATACGCTCGAATTTTTCCGTGAGCTCCTCGACGCTCAAGCGTTTGAGATGCTCTCCTTGGAGCCAATCAAGTTTTTCCCGATTGAAGATTGCTCCTCCTTTCTGCGCGCGTCCCAAATCGAATTCTCCAATCAGATCTTTAAGCGATAATACTTCCCTGTCGTCTTTTGGATGCCACCCCAAGAGAGCCAAAAAATTTATGATTGCTTCGGGAAGAAATCCTTTTGCTCTATACTCAAGGAGGGATGTTTCCGAAAAACGCTTCGAGAGTTTGCTTCTGTCTGGAGCGAGAATAAGCGGCAAATGGGCGTATTCAATCCCATTGAAACCGAGTGCTTTTTGGAACAGGATTTGTTTAGGCGTGTTAGAGAGGTGGTCTTCTCCTCGTATCACATGGCTTATTTTCATCAGCTCATCGTCGATAACGTTCGCTAGATTAAAAAGCGGTGCCGATATATCCTTCGCGATTACTATATCTCCAATAAGCGCCGCGTTGAAAGCGACTTTTCCGCGAATAATATCTTTGAACTCAACTGTCGCTTCGGGGGTTCTGAAACGTATCACTTCTGGTTTTTTTCCTACTGGAGGCGTTTTCAAATTTCTGCAATGACCTCCGTATTTTGGCGGAAGACCTTGGGAGAGCATCGCTTGCCGCTCTGCGTCGAGTTCCTCTTTGGTGCAATAACAATAGTATGCATGGCCGTCGACAAGGAGCTGCTCGATATATTTTATATATATGTCCTTCCGCTCGCTCTGTCTATACGGTCCATAATCTCCGATTGATTTTTGATTTTCCGCAAGGATTGGTCCTTCGTCCCAATCAAAGCCAAGCCAGTGCAAACTCTCAAGGATTTCAAGCTCGAATTTCTTCTCCGACCGCTCAATGTCCGTGTCCTCTATTCTTAGAACAAAAACTCCGTCGTGCTGTCTCGCAAAAAGCCAATTAAAAAGCGCTGTTCTTGCAGTACCTACGTGAAACGACCCCGTCGGACTTGGGGCTAAACGCACTCGGACCGCCTTTTTAGGAGGCGTTATCATGTTCTGATTATATCACGGAATTTGAGTATTTATATCTCAAAAATAAGTCTGATTTAATTGACATATTTCCCCTTGTACGCTAAAAAGACACTAGTTCCCACTCAACTTCTTAATTGAGGCTGAATCACGTGGTAAAACAAAAGAATACGCCTGAAACACTTAAAAAAACCGCTATGAAACAAATCACATCCACTATGACTATCATCAGAATTCTGTTTCTCTCCTCCATCTTAACCAGTTTCGCTGTCGCTGTCACGATTCCCATTTACTCGCGTGTTGGCGAGAATGGTCGCACCAAATGGTGCGTTGAGCGTCTTGAACGAATTGAGCACGCTAAAGCAATTTTCGCCAAAGCGTCGCGCGCAACCAATGGCGCTCCTGTTTACAGGGACGACATCTACGACGATCACCTCATTCCAGAGTACAAGTGCCCAGGCGGAGGCAAGTATATCATCAACGCCGTCGGCGAGAAACCGACCTGCACGATCTCCGGACACACGCTTAGCCCATAAAGCATCACCGGCAACCAACTCGACCCCATGGCGCAATCCCAGGGGTCGAAACATTTCTATACAAGCAAAATTTGAATCCGGATTACGTTCTACCCACCAAGACGCAAAATCTCTCTTGCTATTGCTTCCGCGGCATCCGGCTTAAAAAGATTTTTCGCAGCCACGTTCATTCTTTCCATTACCATAGGGTTTTGAACTATAGATTTGATCTGGTCTGCCAATATCGCAGGCAAAAGATTATTTTCCTCAATGACGATCGCCGCTCCGGTTTTTGAATATTCGTACGCATTCATACGCTGATGGTCGTTCGCGGATTCCGTAAGCGGGATCAGTATTGAAGGTTTACCGAAAGCGGATATTTCCGCAATAGTACCGCTCCCGGATCTGGCAATCACGAGATCAGCAGCAGCTAGAGCCACTTTCACTTCCTCCTGATTCAAATACGGAACAGGGATATACATTCTTTTTGCAGTATCTCCCGCGCGCGATTCTCCAACCGTCACACGCGAAAGATATTCTACATTTTTGTAGTTCGCAGTCCCCGTTTGGTGAAAAATTTGTGTTTCTTTTAGAAATGTTGGGAGATTGGTTATGATAAACTCATTAACTCTCTGGGCGCCTTG
The DNA here is from genome assembly GCA_038061855.1 of Patescibacteria group bacterium. Taxonomy (GTDB): domain Bacteria; phylum Patescibacteriota; class Minisyncoccia; order UBA6257; family 2-01-FULL-56-20; genus JBBTYG01. The sequence continues at coordinate 10,605 of JBBTYG010000006.1, forward strand.
CGAACCACCTAGAATGAGCGTAAGGGGTTTTGCAGGATCAAAACCAAGGCGTTCTTTCGCTGCCGCTTTTTCGGGTATGTCGCTTACGACCGCTTTGCGAACAGGCGTTCCCGCGAAAGCTGTTTTTCCGGGATGAAAATATTCAAGGGTTTTTGGGAAACTAACCGCAATTCTCGACGCAAAACGGCTGGAAATGGAATTTGTAAGTCCGGGTATGGCGTCTGATTCATGGATTATAATTGGAATTTTATAAAACCACCCGGCCAGAACGACAGACAAGGCGCCTGTTCCTCCTTTCGAAAAAATAACATCGGGCATTATGAAGTAAATCTTGAATAGAGCTTCAAAAAGGCCGATGAAAAATTTTGGGATGTCGAAAATATTTTCGATGGAAAAATATCGCCGAAATTTTCCCGAAACTATAGTTCCGAGTCCGACATGCGCGACCGCGAGCGATGAAATCCATTCATCCTTCGGCCCCAGGTAATTAAGATCAAGATCAATATTTTCGGCCGCAGCTATCCCACGCAATCGTTCGGCGACCGCAAGGAGCGGATACACGTGCCCTCCGCTTCCGCCTCCAGTAAGGAGCGCTTTTATGTGTTGGTATGGGTGAACATTTTCTGGCATACGTAATAAAGTATAAAATTTTCAATTACCAATTACCAATTTCCGATTTGATATAGAATTTTCAATTTTGAAATTTCAAAATCTTCTATGGGTTTTCATTGAAAATTGCGATACTGAAAATTGTGATTTATGTGTATTTTGAGACATTTACCGCAACGCCGCTCATAGTGAGAAATACCGCCAAAGCGGTGCCTCCATAGCTTATGAATGGCAACGGAACCCCTGTTAACGGAAGCATGCCAGAAATTGAAGCCATATGCATAAGAGATTGAAACGCAATGACAGATCCGAATCCAATAAGTATAAGACGCCCGAAATTGTCGCGGAGGCGATGAGCAAGATAGAACATGCGAAAACTCAGCATCCCGAAAAGCATTACAACAGTTCCAGCTCCAATGAAGCCTAATTCTTCCGAAATTATCGCGAAAATAGAATCGTCGATTGATGCTGGCAAGAAATCTACCTTTTGCGAAGACTCACCGTATCCTTTTCCCATCAGCCCGCCAGACCCGATTGCAATAAGAGCCTGGCTCACTTGATAATTGTTTCCGGAAACATCTTCTGTTTTATTAAAAAAACTCAAAATTCTAGCTTTTCGATATGGCGTCATTTGAATAATAATCGCGACGCCTATAATCCCCACGAGGACTATGAGAAGTATGTATCTCAGTTTTGCGCCATCGAGAATATACACAATAAGCCCGGACCCCAAAAGAATTACAACCGTGCTTGTTGCAGGCTGGAGAACGAGGAGAATCGCAATAAGCCCCGAGATGAAACCGAACGGAAGGAATCCCTCAAGAAATTTTGTCGTTCTTTTTATTTTGGTATTGCTGAGCCATGCAGCAAGATACAATATGAAAACAAGTTTCATGCTTTCGGCGGGCTGGAAACTCAACGGCCCTATTTTGAGCCACCGGTTTGCATTTCGAGCTTCGAGGCCAATGCTGGTGAAAACAAGAACTAAAGCGATAAGATTTATTATGAGAAACGGCAGAGCAAATTTCTTCAAATACTGATACCGGAAGAAAGAAGCGGCCAAAAACCCGATAACCCCGAGAGACAAGCCGAATAACGCCTGGTGCTTAAGGTAATAATAGCTGTCATTGAATCTTATTTTCCCCAGTTCAGAGGACGCGCTTGCTAGCATCGCGAGTCCGAATAAAGTTAGTATTACAACAAGCGTAAGAAGAAAGTAGTCGGGTCGGTGTCCGCTTTTTCGGAGAACGTTCATTGAATCAATAAAAGGTTCATGAGTGCCTTAAATTTTTTCCTGGAAGTTTTCCTGTATATATCCCGTTTTCGAGAACGATTTCGCCATTTACGATCACCGACTTCACATCGACTTTTTTTTCTTTCGGCGTATCTCCGTCAGTTATTGAAAAAAGCGAAAGGTCAGCGAAATTCCCTTCTCGTATTTCTCCGCGCCCAGAAAAGTTGAACATCCGCGCAGGCTCAGCGGTAATTTTTCTTATAGCGCTTTCAAGCGGCATAAGATTTTCGCCCTCTGCCATCCCGAGAAACTTAGCGAATGTTGATGTTGCGCGCTCCGGTTTTAGCAGTTTTCCAATGTCTGGAAAACTTGCTGCGTTTGTCGCAATAAACGAACGCTTGCTCTGGATTGCTTTTTTAACAAGAGACGTGCTGATGTTTTTATAACATATAACCGCCCTCAGTTCAGTTGTCTCCATAAGTTTGAGAAGAGCGACGTTATAGCGAGAAGTATCATAAATTTTCGCAATTTCCTTAAGCGACTTGCCAACGAAAAATTCATTGTCCGGAGCCTGGGCAATCACGAATTCTTCGGGATTAATCTTAGGAATGTCTTTCATGATTCGCGCTCTAAGCCACTCGTCTTTGACATTCGCAAGCATTACTTCTCTTCCCCCGCTCTGCGCCCACACTGGCAGAAACGTATAGATCGCGAGAACGCTTGTTTCAAATGGATAGATATCGAATTTCAACTGAATTCTTTCTGGAAGTGATTCCATTTTTTGGAGCGCCTCTCTGTATGCTTCTTCATTCCCAACTATCGGCATAAAATGGCTTATAATGGTTCGCGCGCCAACATTGGTAGCTAGTTTGATTGTTTCATCGATGGATCTTGCAAGTCCCGCAGTGCTGCTTCGCACGTGCGTCGCATATACGCCATTTTGATTCCGCACTATCTCGTTTAGAAATTTTATTTCCGAATACGGAGTTCGAAAGCTATGTACGTATCCAAGTCCCGTTGAAAACCCAAACGCTCCTTCTTTTAGCGCCCGTAAAAGTATTGTTCCGAATATACGGAGTTCATTTTTTGTAAGATCTCGGATGTCCTCTCCTATAAGCGCGCGACGCACTGTCGAGTGGCCCATAAGCGTCGCGAAGTTGAGAGAAAGCGGCTTTTTGTCTAGGATTTCAAGAAATTCTTTCACTGTATGCCAATTGACGTTAGTTCTGCGTATATCGCCCCATTTTTGCACAGATTCGAGACTGCCATAAAGAAGCGGCGCGAGTGATGACCCACACATTCCGCCAATAATGGTCGTAACGCCTTGGCGGATAAAATCTTCTTGGGACGGATAACCGAACAGGGAAATGCAGTGATCCGAATCCGTATTTACGTCGATAAACCCGGGAGATAGATACGCGCCCTTGCCATCGATTACCTTATCAGCTCTTTTGCTTGAAAAATCTCCGATCGCGGATATTTTTTCGCCGCCTACAAAGACATCTTTAAGATCTGCGTTGCTGCCATCCGGCCCTCCTATTATTTTTACTCTCTTGATTATGAGACTCATTCTGAAGTTATTATACCATTCAATTCAAGCTCTGTTGATATGCCATTCATCAGTTCCCCCGTTCAGTGTAGATTCTAAGTTTTTCCCCTTGAATCTCAACTCTAATCGTGCCGTTTTCTTTTGTCGTAAAAATATTATCGGTCGCTTTTTTGAGCCGAGAAAACGCTTCTGGCGCCGGGTGGCCATAATTATTTTTCCCGACCTCTATAATTGCGATTTGCGGATTCACGGCTTCCAAAAATGCCTCGCTCGAAGAATATTTTGAGCCATGGTGAGGAACCTTAAGAATATCAGCGCGAATATCAAAGTTTTTCGAAATATATTCCTCGACACTTGCTCCGATGTCTGCCGCAAAAATCGCCCGCGCAGAATCGATTTTAATGAGCTCCACAAGTCCGGTGTCGTTTAATTCTCCGCTTTGAAGATAGTCGCGATTCGGAGAGATTATGTCTATTGAACTGCTTCGATACGAAATTCCGTCCCCGGCCCGAAGCGTAATAATTGGAATACTTCGCGCCCTGATCTTTCGAAGAAGTTCAGGCCATTCCTGAACCCCGCTCGTATCATCGCGGCCATTAACGACAAATGCTCCGAACCTGTATTTCTCCAATAGATAATTAAACCCGTTGAAGTGATCGAGTTGTGGATGAGAGATTATCCCGATATCGATGTATGTGTCGTCGCCGATCGCGCGCTCCAAACTTTTTACAACTTTTTGATCCGGCCCAGCATCGGTCATGATTTTTACGCCGCCGGGGAGCACCACGAGGGACGCATCTCCCTGTCCGACATCAAGGAAATAAAATGCGGGATGAGAGTTTGTTTTTGTGAAGAGTATATTTCCCCAAACAAACGCGAATAGCCCGAAAAGCAGGGTGATAACTAGCGCATTGTAATTGTTTTTCCTAGTCATTGTTCTTTGCAGAATCCGGGCTTGTTCCTATTTTTAATCGCAACACATACGAGCGCAAGGCCAGCATAGTATAGGATAGAAACACCGAGCGAGAAGTTTATTTGTATTGGAATCGAAATTGCAGAGAATGTTTGGATAACCAACACTTCGTACGCGAGAAGCGGCTGGACGGCTTTTGCGATGATAAATCCAAAATAGGCGGAAATATTAGCCAGTCCTGCAAGAACAAACCCGAAAAACATAGTGAGAGGCATAAATTCCAAGATCAATACATTCGCGGCTATGGCGAGCAGGGAAACATTACCGAAACTGCTTAATACAATCGGCACGACCGCCAGCTGGGCTGAAAGCGTCAGCACTGCATTTTGCTTCCAGCTTGAAGCGTCGTCATCGAGTCCAAAAAATTCCGAAATTGCCGGAGACAAATACACGATTCCAAAAAGGCTTGCGAATGATAGCTGAAATCCGACGTCATAAACGAGCGATGTCGGATTCGCGAGTATCATTACACCGCCAGCGACTGCGATCGCGTTTTTTATGTCATAAATTCCCCCAACCTCGCGCGCTAAGAGCACGAGGAATGCCATAAGCGCCGCCCGAACGACCGATGGCTCCGCTCCAACCATTGCCACGAAAGCGAGAATAAGGAGGTTCGTAAGATAAAAATTTCTTCTACGCGAGACAAATTTCCCGAAAAGCTTGCTTACGACAATCGCAATAATTGCAATGTTGTATCCCGAAAGCGCGACAATGTGCGTTGTGCCTGACACCACCATCTGGGCTTTGAAATCGCTCGTAATATGCGATCGGTCGCCTAGAGTGATCCCGGAAAGGAGCGCCCCCTCGTTTGTCGGAAGAAATTCAATGATGCGGCCTACGAGCCTAGACTTAAATTCTAATAACAACTCTTTTAGCCAAAAACCTTGGTGTCGCGCGATTATATTAATTTCCGGAAATGGCGATACGGGCGGCGTTTCCGGAGATTCCTGATTTTCTATTGTTCCGGTTGCTTCAATGACATCTCCATAACTGAATTCTAGTGCCGGCGATGAAATGATTCTAATTTTTCCTGCATACGGCTCGCGTAATCGCACATCAAAAAACTGGTAACGCTCGTAGCGCCGCGGTTCTTCCAAGATTACTCCTGAAAATTGAATTTTCCTGTCAAAAACAATATCTTGCTTATAACTTATGAAATTCAGATACGCGTTGAAATAAAAAGCTCCGAGAAACATGAACAAAAAGAAAAGAAAAATATATCGAGCAAGATATGTATTTCTTTTTAGGATGATCGCGGAGATACTTGCAATGCAAGCAATTCCTGCAAGCGCGAATACGCTCCACCCGAAGCTTGCAACTGCAACTCCCGCAAGGAATGATAAAATTCCCCAGAACAAAATTTCCGAGGGATGCATGTAAAAATCAAAAAATAAATTTCAAATATAAAAATTTTAGGAGATCAATTATTTTGAAGAATGAGTTTTTCTCCATTCGTCTATTTTTTTATGGTCGCCGGAAAGAAGCACGGCGGGCACTCGCCACGGACTTGCGCTCTTTGTATTTCCTGATCTGTTTTTAACCGGATAGAATTCGTGTGGCCTTGTATATACCGGATATGACCCTTTTATTTCCTCGAGAGATTCACTCTTCCCTAGAAACCCGGGCACGAATCGGCTTACTGCTTCGATTGTCACTAGCGCGGGAAGCTCGCCTCCGCAGAGCACATAATCCCCTATTGATATTTCTTCATCGGCGACATACTGTGCCACTCTCTCGTCCACTCCCTCGTATCGCCCGCAAATTAGTATGAGTTCATCGTATTTCGAAAGACGCTTTGCGATCTTTGCATCCAATTTTTTGCCTCGAGTAGAAAAAAGTATTGTTCTCGCTTTTAATTTTTGCTTCCTGATTTTCGATTTTACAGATTTAACCGCTCTATAAACTGGTTCAATCTGTATCACCATCCCAGGCCCTCCGCCGTATGCCTTATCGTCAACTTTCCTGTGCCTGTCGGCGCTGAACTTTCGCAAATCGCATGAATTCACTTCAATAATGTTATCTTTCCGGGCGCGCTTAAAAAGTGATTCGTTGATGTAGGAATCAAAAATGTCTGGGAAAATGGTAACAATAGTGAATCGCATCGGCGCGCGAGGATTTGTTATGTTTTCTAGTTATCTCCCTTATCAGAGCTGGAAGATTTTTCTGACGCGCTATCGCCGCCTAATGATTCTTGTATCGCTTTACGGAGTTCATCTATGTTTACTTCCTTTTTCGGAGTTCTTTTTGGCTTCGGAGTTCTTTCCTGCGGTTTTGTGTTGACAAGAGATGAGATCGAGAGCGTATTCTCAATCTTTTCTTCCACTGGCGGAGCAACCTCTTCAAGAACTGTCTGCTTCTTTGGGATTGCTACATCAATATTTTCTCTTGTTTTTTCTTTACGATCCACCTCGATGAATTCTTCTTCGTCATGATCGTGACGGCGCTCCGGTTGTTCTTGAAATTCAATCCCGATACCAGCAAGATCGGCTGAATATTTTTCTTTAGTCTTCTTCGCAGAGGGCATCCTTCTGGTTGGCAGAGGTTTTATTTCGCCAGACTCGATTTTTTTCATGCACTCTTTGCAGTATATCGGACGTCCAGGGATTGGCTCGAATGGAACAGTCGTCATTTTGCCGCATACGGAACAAACCGCCTGCGTTTTTACCGAACCGGTGGGAGTGAATGATTTTGCCCCCGCCATGCTGTTATTTTCGCTCATTACACCGCTCCAGTCGTTTATTTCATTCTCAACGACTTGCTGCGGACGAGCGTAGCGTCTCTGGGTCATTTGTACGAGTGATTCCTCGCTTACCGCGGTGGAATCGACATTCAAAGGCGGGATTGTTGTCGCCGAAAATGGCCGAGCCGTCACACCATCCACCATGAGCTTTATATACGTGTGATAATTCGGAAGATTTACTATATCCTGGATTACGAACTCAGGCTCAAATTCGGCTTCCAAAAACTCTGCATCCGCCGCGCCAACGCGGAAAACGATCATTGTCCCGACGTTTCCGAATATCGCGTCGCGGACTTTGGTTGACACGTCTGTTACAAGCTGTCCGATATATTGGTGCGCAAGAATAAGGTTAAGCCGATACTTTCTAGCCTCAGAAAGTATTCCCGAAAAAGAATCTGTCGCGAAATTTTGGAACTCGTCTACGTAAAGATAGAAATCCACCCGCTCGTTTTCTGGAATACGCACGCGTTCCATTGCGGCAAGCTGGATTTTTGTGATAAGCATCGCGCCGAGAAGCGCGGAGTTATCCTCTCCTATCCTTCCCTTTGAAACGTTAACGAGAAAAATTTTTCCCGTATTCATGACGTCAAAAATATCAATCGTGCTTTTTGACTGCCCGACGATGTTACGAATGAGCGAAGTGGAGAGAAATTGCCCGACTTTGTTCTGAATCGGCGCAATCGCTTCATTTCTAAATTGATCTCGCCAACTTTCGAACTCATGGATCCAAAATGCTTTGACGACCGGGTCTTTTAAATTCGCGATAATTTTTTGGCGGTAGTCTTTGTCTGTCAAAATCCGCGGAATACCGAGGAGAGTCGAACCGGGCGTGTCAAGAAGCGCGAGTATTGCGTTATTTAAAATATATTCCATCCTCGCCGACCAGACGTTTGCCCAGATTTTCGTAAAAATTCCCATAAGACCCGATGCGACAAGGTTTTTGTATTTCGGATCGGGAAGCTCGAGAATATTGAAACCGATATGAAAATCTGTGTCGGCAGGATTGAAATAGATCACGTCCTTCATCCGATGCTCCGGAATTTTCTTCAAGACCCCCTCGACCAATTCCCCGTGCGGATCAACGACGCAGACCCCCTCGCCATTCATAATGTCCTGGACGATAAAATTGTTAAGCAAGGCGCTTTTCCCAGTGCCAGTTTTACCGACAACATAGACGTGTTGCCGCCTGTCGTTCCGCTTAATGCCGAACAGCCGATCTTTATTTCTAAAGTCGGTTCTCCCGAAGTAGATAACGTCTTTTTCAGGTTCTAATGAGCTCATACTGCGTTTATCTTACCTTATTTTTTGTCTTTTTTGAAGGCTTGGATTTTATACTACTTCTGCATTGTAGCACTGCTCGCAATACACGATTTCGGGCCTATTGGGAGCGTAGCTGGTTTCGAATTCGTTTGGGCAGGGCTTGTTTGCGTGAAAGTGTGTCGCAGTGTTTTTGTATATTCCGTTCGCGGATGTTCCACCCAAACATGTGCAAGTCCGGGGCCACAGTTCTCGCGGATTGCGGCGGTTTAGTCGGTCTTGCAGGCGACACAGGAAGCATTTGCGTGGGATAGGCACATTGAGTCGCTTGTAAAATGAAAGTTCCTCTGGATGAAGGCGGAAGGCTGTGGCGCAATGGAGATATTTCTGTTTTTCGGATTTAGAATCCTGCGAGTTACAGCTTACAATTTCTTTGAGAATACTGCCTGAAATGTCTTTGATGGTTTCAGGCAGGTCTTTGTGCGACAGCGTTGTTTCATATCCTTTGAAATCGCGGTCGTACCATCTCCATCCTCGGGTTTTTACCTGTTCTTTCGTGAGTGGAAAATAATCTTGGGCAAGAGAGTCATTATATGGAAACGGTGATATCTCAATAGGGAAAAATTCGCCCCACTCGCCGGCACGTTTCATGTGCTCAATTAATTTCAACTTCAGTCTTCTGTATTCTTCCTCAGAATATAGCTTATTGAAAATGCAATACGATTTTGATCGCAGCGCCATGCATCCGAAGATGTTGTTGCAGCTGAAATTGAGCTCCGAGTAGAATGCGTCGCTGTTGTACCACGATTTGCAGGAAGCGATACAGCCGCTCCCCCATCCCGCCCCCTCCATTTCGTAGTCGAGCTCATTGTCGAGCGTTTCTGTGAGGTCTATGCAGTCGCGAGCTTCCCACGCGTCTTGCGCATAGCGGAGATTTTCGGAAAGGCCGCCATGAAATACCGCCCTAACATTTTTGTTTTCCAAAATATAATCGCCGGTAGAATTTAAATTCTGATTGCCATGATAATACTTAGTGGGAAGTCGTAGCGACAACTCATGGAATTTTTTTCTCATATCCGCGATCGTGCACGGTGTCCATAAAATAGCGCTCAATCTTTTAAGATATTCTTCCTTCCCAATCTCTTCATTGAACCAACAATACGATTTATTCCTAAGTCCTATGCATCCGAAGCAATAGTTGCATCCCTTACAGTCTCTAGAGAAGTAGCTATTTGAGGTTTCGACGCAATCTTCGACAAACAAACACTTGTAGCATTTTTTACAGTTGAGCGACTCATACATAATTTCGCATCCTTTCATGGCCCAAGAGTCCACGCAGTTTTTACTTCTTTGATTCCAATTTCCATACATACAATCTTCGCTCATGCCCGTCGCGACAACCATGTAGCAATTTTTATTGCTCTCGCTCTGGTTGCTGTATTCGGAATTGACGCTCGCGTGATTCGCGAGTGCAACTCGCGGCACTTTAAGACGATGCTCATAAAATTGTTCGAAAAACGGGCGGGAAAAATCAAAGTCGCGACCGTAATCAAATGGATCCCATTTATCCGACCACCAGCACGGTTGGCAATACACGGGTCCAGGATACGCTGGATTATAAATCGAAACCATGTTTTTGCCGCAGAGCGTGCAATCCCGCTTATAAAAATTCCATTCGTTGCGGTTTGCTATGCGTCTTTGGTATCTGCAGTCCGGGCACCATGTCGGCGGCGGCACGCTTATCTTTTCATAAAACAAAAAACCTCCGGCTCGATGACGAACTGCTGCTTGCAGTTTTGACAGTTTTTGGTTTCCTGTTTCATACCGCCTATTATTTATTTCTACCTTTGCGAATTCTTTTCGAATGTTTTTTGAACCACGCGGCGATTTCTGTAATTTCAAGGCGTGATTCCACAACGCTAACCATAAATATCACGAGTTCATCATTGGTCGCAGTGAGTTCATGATTATTTATTGCAAGGAAACGAGCAGAAGCAATAGCCGCAGTTCGTTTGTTGCCATCCGTGAATACATGAAAACGAGCAAATGCTTCAAGTAGTGAAGCCGCTTTTTCAAATATGCTCCCGAACATTTCTTTCCCGGCGATTGCGGTGCGGGGTCGGACAGTTGCTGATTGCAGAAGACCGATATCGCGCACGCCATGAACACCTCCTGTTTCTTCAATTATCTGATCGTGGATAACAAGGATTTCCTGTGTCTCTAAATATTTCACGGCTATTTTTTGGCAAGCGCCTCAAGTGCCGGCCGATAACGCTTAATAAATGACTTTGTCCAGCGAACAAGTTCCTCGTCAACGATTTCTCTTACCGCTGGAGTAATAGAAACTGTCCGGCTCTTCTGATTTATCTCAACACGGACAGAATCACCAATTTTAAGCCCGAGGTCTTTTAAGGACTTTTTCGGAATTGTCACTGCCGCAGAACTGCCAACTTTTAATACTTTTTGAGTCATGCGTTTATTATAATCGCGTTATAATCGATGTCAAGAACGTTGATGCAACTTCTGTATTAGAAGATCGATGCGACTCTTCTATCTGACGATCGTCAGATAGAAGAGTTTTAAATAGTTTCCGCACTGTAGCACTGCCCGCAATATAGTATTTCTTTCCTTTCCGGAGAAAAATTCGTCTCAAATTCATTCGGGCATGGTTCGTCGCCGTGAAAATGCGTGGCAGTGTTTTGGTATTTACTTGTCACTTGCCGCCCTTGGCGAGTCTCGCCTCCGGCGGGTCTCGTATCCCCTGTCACCGAGTTGCACAAACATTGTCGCTTCCACAGTCTATTCGGCCCGCGGGCGGTGAAGCGGCGTGCGTGCCGGCAATCGGGGCATAAACGTGGCAAGGGTACTCCAAGTTTTTTATAGAAATTGAATTCGTCCGAAATTATCCGATAGTTTTTCTCGCATGCTGTGCAGACAAAGATTTCTCTTGATACTTCGGCAGGCGCAAAGTCTTTTATCGAGTCTGGCACTTTATCCCACGAAATTGTCTCTTTCCCGTACGTGCCGCGCGGATGATCTTCCCATTTGAATCCTCGCTTCAGCGCTTCTTCTTTTGCGAGCGGGAACTGCTCCTGCGCGACTGTCTCGTTATACCCAAATAAGCTTATCGAGATCGGAAAAAATTCGCCGTAATCCCCTTTCGCTTTCATTTCGTCTATGATTTTTTTTCGCAGCGATTCGTATTCCTCTCTCGAATATTGCTTGTTCAAAATGCAGTAGTCCTTCTTGCGCAATCCAGCAGAACCGAAGCAGTGGTTCGAATTAAAGCAATTAAAGGAATATTCCAAAAACGTGGAACTCCAACCTTGCGCGACGCATATGTGATTCGATACGTCGATGCCGGTATTAATGGAATTGTAAATCATCTGGGCATTCCGGCCCGCCGTGCTTACATCCATGCAATCCTTCGCGTTCCGCCATACGTGCTCGCCGTAAGCGCAATCCTCCGCGTCATACGAATGGAAACATTTTCGGCAATTCTTTGCGTCGTTGATATAGTTGCCAGACGAGCCCGGCGCATTAATGATCTCGGCATATCTTCTTGGCTGGGCTTTGATGAACTCCTCAAATTTTTTCCGCATAGCTTCTACGCCGCTCGCCGTATCAAGCCGCGCGTCTGCGAAGAATTTTTTATACGCTTCTCTACCGAGAGGTTTGTTGAATACGCAATACTGCTGATTTCGTAGGTTTATGCAGCCAATGCAATCACTGCATCCCCTGCAGTCGTTTAAGAAATACGAATCGCGGGAATCATGGCAGCCCCTACTATAGAAAAGTCGGTAGCAGTTGTAGCAATCATCGCTTTCGTATGCAAGTTCGGTTTGATGGGAAAACGAAAGGTCAATGGAGTCGCGACATTGCTGCACCCAGTACGAATGGACGCATCCCTCATTATTCGAAGACTCGACAAGCATATAGCAATTTTTATTGTCTGCCGAGATGTTTACGTATTCAGAATTGACGCTCCGCACATATATAAGCGCAACTTTGGGGACTTTCATATACACTTCGTTGATTTGTTTGAGTATTGGTCGGACTGGATCGTAGTTCTGCCCGTATTCCGTTGCGTCCCAATCGTCCGCGAACCAGCACTCGTAGCACCAGACCGGATATGGCTTGTTCGGAGAGTACATCGAGACCACGTCTTTTTTGCACTTATCGCACGGACGTTTGTAAAACACACGTTCGTTTCTAAACGCGAGTCGCCTTTGCGCGCGGCAGAGCGGGCACATCTGCGGCGGCGGGACGCCGAACTTTTCGTAGAAACCGAAGTCATCCGGCTCAATCGTGAACTGGTTTTTGCACTGGCCGCAGATTTTTATCTCTTGTTCCGTGTTCATTGTCGCTTGTCTCGAGTCGCTTGTCGTTTAATGCTATGCCATTTCCCGCTTATAACAAGCCTCGCAGAAAATCGGCAATTCTTTTTGTTTGTCGGGAGGATAAGATGTTTTGAATACAGCGTCGCATCTGTTACATGCGCCATCCCAGAGCATTCGCGGGTTACGCATGTTCATTCTCCGTTGATGTCTGCAGTTAAAGCACTCTCGATGGAGAGAAAGCGCGGATCGTTTAAGAAAATTTATTTCCATTGGTATGAAGCGATAATTTCTCCGGCAGGAGACGCACGCAAGTATTTCATTGTCGAGATCCGGCTGATAATCTTCCGGGCGAGCGGGAAGTTTGTCGTGCGAAGTCGTTTCTTGCCCCACGGTCATCGGGATATCGTCTTCCCACCTGTAACCCTGAGACAGCGCTTCTTCTTTTGTCAGTGGAAAATATTCGCTGATAATCGATTC
>JBBTYG010000007.1:0-6285 GCA_038061855.1 Patescibacteria group bacterium
TTATTTATTCTCTTTTGATAGAATTTCTTTCAATTGATTCTTAAGCGGCGGCAGATCACCCTGAATAGTATCCCATACTGCTGGAATATCGACGGTAAAATATTCATGAACAAGAACATCACGCATACCCGCCATTTTATTCCACGGAACTTTTGGATACTTATTTCTGAAATTATCGGAAAGATTTTTAACTGCTTCGCCGATAATTTCAAATCTCCGTATAACCGCGTCTTGATCTCGGGAGGATGCTAAAAAAGTAGCCAATGTTTGGTCGGTCGCGTATTCCTCGATAGCGCCTATGCTCTCTAAAATATGTTCAAGAAAAATTTTAGGATTCTTTTCCATATACCTGCCTAAAAAATAGAAACCTCATCTTTTTCGATTATTTCTTTAAGGGGGGGGTGAATCGAGCGGCGAGTTACGAGATCTACTTTTCGCTCCAATGCTTTTTCAAGCGCTTGCTTTAATTCGACCAGGTCAAACAAAGTTTTTTTTCCTTGAAATTCAATGAGTATATCCACATCGCTGTTTTTTCGTTCTTCGCCTCGCGCCACGGAACCGAAAAAAGACGACCGGTTCACTCCCGCATTTTTTAAAATAGGCACAACAACTTCTTGTAATCGTTTTAATTCTTGACTCATGAAAAAAAGTATATGCCTTTTTTATAAAAAGCGCAAATTTTTTGGAGTGCTTTCAGTAAGCCGACAACAAAGTATCGTAGGCAGATTTTTTACTTGGGAACCACTTTTCCGTAATAATTCGTTTCGAGGATCTTCGTTGAATACTTAAATTTGTCAGCAACTATTTCGTTAATTATTTTTTCGTATTCGGCGTCACCTTCAGCGACATTCGTCGCTCTGGCTTTTGTAGAATTATACATTTCCTTATCCGTGATCCAACTGCGGTTTAAAAAAATGACGAGAGGTGGCACATCCGAAAAAATGTCATGTCCCATGAGCAGGCGCGAGTCGTATTCAAGTCCAAAGAGATTCGATAGAGTCGGAAGAATATCGAGTGTTGAAGCGGGTTTGTCGACAGAAACGGCATCCATTCCTTTTTTCCAGAGAATAAAAATGCTTTTATACAGTTCGAAATTGCTCTCTACTTCGTGTCCGGCGAGTTCGTCGAGCGCTTCTTTTGGGAGGCCGTACGGATAGTGGTCTGGGACGATGGAGATGACGGTGTTGTCGAGAACGCCCGCGGCCTCAAGTTTGTCGATCAGCGACTTAACGGCGAATTCAAGCTCGAGATTGGCGGCGATATACGCTTTCGCGGTTTCGGAGTAGGGAAGATTTTCCACGAAAGACTTATTTTTTGCCGCAATGTAGTTGCCGTAGAAATTGTAATTCATGTGGCCGCTTACCGTTATGTAATAGGTATGAAACGGCTGTGTGGTAGTGGAAATGTAGTCATCGGCCGTAACGTCAATCATTTCAAGATCAGACTCCGGCCATGTCGGCGAAACGCGTACGCCGTTTCCGAGCCCTTTGTAGTCATATCCCAGATTGGGGATTGATTGATCTCTGCCATAATACGTATATGTGTGATCGTGATAGGCCTTGGTGAGGTAGCCAAGTTTTTTAAATTGGTTTCCCAGCGTAAACGGGAGACTGTTTTTACTTGATTTCCATAAGCTCCAGACGCCGGATTTTGGGAGCAGTCCCACATCGGACACGTATTCTCCGTCAGACGTACTCACTCCCCAGATTGGATTATAAAAATTGTTAAACACAAAGCCCTCGGTCGACATTTTGTATAGAGTCGGTGTAAGTTCGGGGCTTACCGCATAGGGGGAAAATGATTCGGCGATTATAAATATGAGATTCTTCCCTTTCAATATGTCGGTATGTTTGTTCTTTTTAGTCGGCTCGATCGAAGAAAAATATGCGTGCATATCGAGGAGGGCTTTGTCGGTCTCGCCGGCCAGTAAGTTTTCAAAATTAATATCCATCGCATTATAGGTTACGGGAGGAGCGACTCTGGGAATGGATTTCGGTATGGCGAGCGATGCCGAACTATCTGCGCCTGTGCGTTTGCTCGCGGCGTCGGCATTTTCTTCAAATCCGAACATGAGCCGTTTCAGATCAAGGCGCATGGTCGTGAGCACGCCCAGTTTTCTTATCGAAAGTTCCGGCGAAGCGATTCTATAATAGAGAGCATATTGAGAAAAATCTTGCCCGCTTGTTGCGCGCGTGCCGAGCATTGCAATGACAAAGCCCATAAGGCCAACAAGCATGACGGCGGATACCGTACGCGGCCGCGGCCGTGAAATCGGGAAAACTTTTTTTCTGGACAGGAACAGGAATATGACAGGAATACAAAGCAACATCAGCGGGACACCGTTTTTAGCCATGGCTGACGAGGAAACGTCCCAAAATTGCATCGCATCTTTCGCGCCAACAAGGGAATAGAGCGATAGCGGTGTCCGGAAGATATAAAAATAAATAAGCTGTATGCCGTACATGCACATCAAGACTACCGTTACGAAAACCGCCACAATCTTGCTTGTGTTTTTTGGAAAGAGGACCGACGCTACATACAAAAGGGCGGCGGCGGGTATTGCAAACAATATCGGAAACACGAAATCAATATTTACAGACGCAAATGTCCATAGCCCGTAAATGAATTCAAAGTAGGATATTGTAATTATAAAGAAAAGGAATAGACCATATTTTCGCAAAAAAGCCGGCGGCGTGGCCGGCGTTTCAAAAACGCGCATTGCTTTTTCGGTTTCTTCGGATGCCGGCCGATGTCTATATGCGCTATCCGGCGCGTTTGAGGGCGGCGGAGCGATATCGAGCAATTTCTTTTTTATCATGACCGAGGTAGCGGCACTTGTATGATGTGACTATTCTACTCCAGATTGTCATAAATTCAATGTGCCGCCTGCCTGATTATAGCGGGTAGGACATTTTTACTCGTCCGTAGCTTTAGCGGAGGCGGGCGACGGCACCGTAGGCAGGTTTTCTTGTTGACCCCGCTTATTTTTGAGATTTAAGATTTTAGATATAAGATATATCTATGCCTCGTCGCCTTCGAAAGCAAATTTTATACGGAGCGTTTTATCTTTTGGTGCTTGTGCTAATTGGAGGTGGAATTTATTTCACGTTTTTTAAGCCCGCGCCATCGTGCTACGACAATATAAGAAACCAAGATGAAGTTGAAATTGATTGCGGGGGAGTGTGTTCAAGCGTGTGCTCAACAGTAAAAATTAAACCGCTCGAGGTCAACGGGCAGATTTTGACGTTGCGTCCTGACGAGAAACATATGAGCATTCTTGCGCAAATAAACAATCCGAATCTCGACTATATGGCGAAAAGTTTTGTTTACAATTTTTCGCTTTATGACAGCGCGGATAAGATCGTGAAATCTTTTAGTGGAAATTCATTTATCTATTCAGGAGAAGCGAAATATATTTTAATTCCGAATTTTCCAAATGTTGTTTACTCTAGAATCGGTTTTACAGCGGAGAATGTGAATTGGATTTCAACACTAGACGCGACTGCCGCTCCAAATATCGCTTCGGTTGGAGCGAGGAACAAACTTGAGGAAGGGAAGCTTGTGGTTGAGGGCAATATCATAAATAACGATGTCGTTATAGTAATGCGCGTAAAAGTGCTCGCGGTGTTTACTGGAAGTTTGGGGCAAATCGCGGGTGCATCAGAGACGGAATTAACTGATCTTTCGCCAGGAGAGATTAGGGCGTATTCGATTGTCCACCCGAATATCGAGTACGCGGACTTAGCCGCTACAAAAATTTTCCTGTATGCACAGAGGCTATAATTTCTCAGATTAACGGGATGGTAGCGCTATTTTTGCCGGTAGGAATTTTGGCGGCGGTCGGGTTGGTTATGCTTTCCGCTATTTCGACGCATTTTTTCCTGCTCCAGTCCATATGGATTCTGCTTGGCATAGGAGTAGTTTTATTTTTTTATGCCGTCGATTGGCGGCTGATGTTGACATATAGATGGGTTATCGGGGGTCTGTACGTCTTTGTGATACTTGTTCTAGTTATTGCATATTTCAAAGCTCCAATCATCCGAAATACTCGAAGTTGGCTTGAACTCGGTCCATTTAACTTTCAACCCGTGGAACTTGCGAAAATCGTCTTGGTTCTTTTATATGCGAACTATTTCAGTCGGAGGCATTTAAGCATCGCCCGCACGAAACACATCATCGCCTCATTTTTATTCTTCATTATCCCCGCGGCGCTTACGGCTCTCCAGCCGGACTTGGGGTCGGCGACAATTCTATTCGGAATTTGGTTTTCATTCCTTGTCTTGTCTGGCCTTCCGCGGCGCAAGGTTGTGGTTTCGCTCCTTGTGTTTATCGCCATCGGTACAGTCATGTGGTTTTATTTTTTGAAGGATTATCAGCGTGAAAGGATTATCGGCGTGTTTTATCCGGAGCGTGATTCGCTGGGTATTAATTACAGCGTAATCCAGTCAAAAATCGCGATAGGATCTGGGGGTTTTTGGGGCAAGGGGTATGGGCAGGGAACGCAGACACAGCTTGGGTTTCTTACCGAACCGGCAAATGATTTTATTCTCGCGGCGATCATCGAAGAATGGGGCCTCGCCGGTGGAATTGTTATAATCGGTTTTTTCTTGGCACTGGTTTTCCAAATCCTTAAAATCGGGTACAATGCGGAGCGAAACTTCGAAAAATTTATTTGCCTCGGAGGAGCTGCTGTTTTTGGTTTGCAATTTGTTTTAAATGCAGGTTCGACCGTCGGATTTATGCCTGTGGTCGGAGTCACGTTTCCGTTTGTAAGTTACGGCGGGTCGAGTATCGTGGCGAATTTTTTTATATTATCTTTGATCAATGCTATCAGAAGAAAACAATAAAGGAGTAGATCTGAAAAAAATTGTCGTGGGTGGAAGCGTGTTCGTTGCTATTGTTGTATTTGTCGGATTTTTTTTGCACCTATTGAGTCCGGTTGCAGGAGAGTCTCGCGGGCGGCAAATTCTTTTTGAGGTTAAACCTGGCGACGGATATAAAAAGATCATTTTCGATCTCGGATCAAAAGGATTGATTCGATCCAAAAGTGCGTTTACATTGCTTTCTCTCGTGACCGGATCAGCAATGAAATTAAAGCCAGGATTATATAGTTTAGAATCGAGCATGACGAGCGGTGAAATTCTTTCCAAGCTTGTTTCTGGATCGCGGACCGAAGTTTCTGTAACTGTTGTCGAGGGATATTCCGTGTACGATATTGATCGTCTTTTAAGTTCATTGGGCGTGCTTAAGGCCGGCGAACTGGTCGAAGCGGACAAGAGGAATTTTCTTGAGGGAAAACTATTCCCTGATACATATAGATTCTTCAAAAATTCTGATGTCGACGAAGTTGTCGGAAAATTTTTAGATACATTTAAGTCAAGAACGGATCCGATTTTTGCGGGCGATGGGACCGGTTCGGTATCGAGTTTAATTCTCGCATCGCTCATCGATAAAGAAATTCCTGACTTTGAAGATAGAAAGATTGTGGCGGGTATTTTACAGAAACGTATTCAAGCGGGAATTCCGATGCAGGTTGATGCCACCATTTGCTACATCAAGGAGGCAAATTTATATCCAGACAATAAAAGTTGTTATCCACTGAACGCTCTTGACTTCAAAATTGAATCCCCATACAATACATACTTACACACGGGTCTTCCTCCGGCGCCTATCGGGAATCCGGGTCTTTCTGCTCTAGTGGCCGTATTGCATCCAAAGAGTTCGCCCTATTGGTACTATTTAAGCGATCCGGCGACTCGAAAAACCATATTTAGCAGGGATCTTGACGAACAGGAGGGAAATCGTGTTAAATACCTAAGGAATCAAAAAAGTAAAAAGCCTCTATGAGGAGAGCTTTTGTGTTGTCGGTTTTCTGAAGTTTCTGCGAGCCGATTAAAAAACCGCAGTTTAGTGCGTTTGGGGTAGTTTTTTTAAGAATTATTTCATTTAAAAGAAAATGCCTAAATTTTCATCAACAAAAATATTTGGAAAATCCAAGTCCCTAATTAAGCCATTTAATCTCAACGAAGCACAATTGTTTTCGTATCAGTGGTTTCTCAAAAAAGGAATTCATGAACTTTTAGAAGAAATTTCCCCGATTCTTGATCACACAGGAAAAGAGCTAGAACTCAAATTCGAGGATTATCATTTTGATGAGCCGAAGTACGATGAGCAGGCAGTGAGGTATAAGGACGCAACGTACGAAGCTCCATTACGGATCAAGTTGCGTCTCATTAATAAGAAAACACATAGAGAAGAAACTCAAGAAGTGTATTTTGGAGATTT
>JBBTYG010000008.1:0-1900 GCA_038061855.1 Patescibacteria group bacterium
ACTAAAAATTGATACATAAAAACAACATTCCATGATTGCGCGATAAAAAAACCGAAGGGATAAAGTCCTACGAAAAGAGCCAAGATATTAACTGGGCTTTTAAACAGAAGCCCTCCTTCGAAACACACCGCAAACGACAGAAGATAAATCAAAAGAGGAAGTATCCATAAAAATGGCATTGCAGCGACCTCATATAGTATGTGATTTGTAGTCGCGAAAAGCATAAACGATGGAAGTGCAGAAAGAGCCAGCCACACAAGCCACGTTTTTGTTTTCAAAGAATTATTTTCCGCTTCTGCAACGAAAACATCTTCACTGTTTCTGAAATTTATGGTTTCTAAAAACTTTTTTCCGAGAAGCAACGCTATGCATATATAAAAAACAAAACTGAAAAGAATGAAAGCCAAAGACCATAACTGACCTTGTAAGCCCAGGCTTAGAAATGGCTCGATAACAAAAGGATATGCCCCCAAAGCGACAAACGAACCGAGATTTGAGAGTCCATAAAGCTTATATGGAGAAGTTTTTTGCGATTTTAAAAACCAAGATTGAATAAGTGGTCCAGTTGTTGAAAGAATAAAATACGGCACACCTACGTATGCCGATAATAAATATATGAGTTCTAAAATCGGAAAAGGAGAGCTTACTCCCTGAGGAATCTCATCTGGCATTATAGGAGAACCGCGAAACACAAAAAAAGATAGCATAACCAGGATGCCTCCAATAATAACTCCACCGTGTACATACGCTTGTGTTTTCAAAGTAAGCCGAGTCGCTAAAATATGTGAATAAATGTAGCCGATAAGAAGCAATGTTGTAAAAAAGAGCATGCTTGTTGTCCATACCGCTGCAGCCCCTCCGAACACGGGAAGTAAATATTTTCCAATTATCGGCTGAACCACAAAAAGAAGAAACGCAGAAGCGAATGCCAAAAAAGAAAAAATTGCTCTTGTGAAATAATTGGTCATATTCTTCAAGAAAATATATCCGCCCCAGCGCGCATTTTCATCTTATTGTTTGGATGTTCCGTGGTTACAGAAACAGATAGGGGTGTTTTCGCATGCCTGCTCAACTTAAGAACGAAAGCATATCCTCCAAAGAAAACCGACGCCCAAAACAGATCTCCGAAAACAGTATTTCTGAAAAACGGCACGCCAGCAATGTATGCTTCCGCAAGACCGTCCGCAGTGCGCGGGTAGAGCGGTGAATATGCCCATACGGCAAAATTCGTTATTAGAAAAAATAATAACGATCCGCACATAGAGCCGGCAGCGATAGAAATAAACTTTGGATTTTTCCGTATATAACGACTTATAAGAATAGGCAGAAGTAAGCTC
Organism: Patescibacteria group bacterium; assembly: GCA_038061855.1. Lineage (GTDB taxonomy): Bacteria > Patescibacteriota > Minisyncoccia > UBA6257 > 2-01-FULL-56-20 > JBBTYG01. Next base: position 1,338 of record JBBTYG010000008.1, read on the forward strand.
CCATATACCGCCACCATGACGCGCATATCATAAAAACCGATTATCAAGTCGCTCACGAGCATCGCACCGGTGGGGAAAGTCCAATTCCACCTTTTCGGCGCATACACGCCGGAAAAAAGCGCGAGCGCCGCTATCGGGGTAAAGTTCGCAGGATGCGGCAATAGCCGAACACACACGCTTACCACCGTAAGCCCAGCGAGTATAGCCCCCATCCCAAAATACGTTCGGCCGCGATACTGGTGAATCTCGCGCGGCACAAGGAGCGACGACACAGGTGTGCTGGACGCACTCCGAGGAGGAGCGACGATGTGGCGCGCGAGATTCACCTTATCCCTCATAGAGTTGCGGCTAGAAGGTATTTTGGGATGGGGGCTAGTCGCCATGACTTATTGCTTCGATCCTTCAAATCTCCATTCAATTGCGTCTCCAGGTTTAACGACGTATGCGTCTGGCCCTTTATCCGCGTATGCGCCATTCACCCAATACTGCCAATACTTTCCTTGTTCCCCGTTTTTTCTTTCTCCAATTCGCTTCACAAGCACACCAAGCCCTGGATATTCTTT
>JBBTYG010000009.1:0-4708 GCA_038061855.1 Patescibacteria group bacterium
TGCGAATAGCGCGAATTAAAATTCTTTTGATGGTTTTTGATGAAATTTAATCTATTCGCATCATTCGCATGAAATTTGCATTCTATTCGCATCGCGCATATAACTTATTTCTATGAATAATTTATTATTCCCTATCATAAGTAGTCTCGTCGCAATTGCTGTCGCTGCGTTTCTCGCGTTGCGGACGTGGAAACGCCCTGCAGGCAACAGCAAAATGCAGGAAATCGCGAGAGCGATACAGGTCGGAGCCGGCGCGTATTTGAACAGGCAATATAAAACGATAGGAATAGTTGCCGTCGTGATCGCGATTCTGATCGGCGTTTTCATAAATAAAATGACGATGGCTGGATTTATCGTCGGGTCAGTTGCTTCGGCGATAGCCGGATACATCGGAATGAACGTCTCCGTTCGCGCGAACGTTCGGACAGCAGAGGCCGCGAAAACCGGACTTAAAAATGCTCTTGGTGTCGCTTTTGAAGGTGGCTCGGCCACCGGGCTCCTTGTCGTAGGACTTGCGCTCCTTTCGGTTTCGGTATTTTATGCAATCACAAAAGACGTGTCAGCGCTTATCGGCTTGGGATTCGGCGGCTCGCTTATTTCGGTCTTCGCCCGCTTGGGCGGCGGCATTTTTACCAAAGGCGCGGATGTAGGAGCAGACTTGGTCGGCAAAGTTGAAGCTGGAATTCCGGAAGACGATCCCCGGAATCCGGCGGTCATCGCAGATAACGTCGGTGATAACGTCGGTGACTGCGCGGGCATGGCCGCAGACTTATTTGAAACATACGCAGTGAGCGCCATCGCCGCGATGATTTTGGGACATTTAACTTTCCCTGGATCGGAATCTGCGATTTTACTCCCCATGCTTATTGGAGGAGTAGCCGTCATTGCATCTATTCTTGGTGTTTTCTTTGTCCGTCTCGGCAGAACAAAATCTATTATGGGAGCGCTCTACAAAGGACTTATCGCTTCCGGCATTTTCTCCCTCATAGGATTCTGGTTTCTTGCAGATTCATATGGAGATAGCATTTCGGAACCGAGTAATCCAATCGCAATCCCTGGTGTACTCGGCATAGAACTCATCAGCGCCATGCTCGTCGGCATTGTCGTAACAGGCCTTCTAGTCCTCATCACCGACTATTACACGTCGAAAAAATTCCGCCCGGTGCGCTCGATCGCAAAATCTTCCGAAACCGGCCATGGCACTAACGTCATCACTGGCCTCTCGGTTGGCATGGAATCAACGGCGATGCCCATTATCGTCATCGTCGCCGGAATTCTCCTCGCGTATCAATTCGCAGGACTCTATGGAATCGCTCTCGCCACAATGAGCATGCTGGGGCTCACGGGCATAATTGTCGCAATAGACGCCTTCGGTCCTATCACTGATAACGCGGGCGGTATCGCGGAAATGTCCGGCCTTCCGGATTCTGTGCGCAAAATCACCGATGCGCTTGATGCTGTCGGCAACACCACAAAAGCCATTACGAAAGGATATGCCATTGGCTCGGCTGGACTAGCCGCAGTCGTGCTCTTTGCTTCGTATGTGCAAGACCTCCAAGCAAAATCCGGCGGCGAAATATTGAGGTTTGATTTAAGCGATCCAAAAATCATCGCCGGGCTCCTTATCGGAGGAATGATTCCATACCTTTTTGCATCTATCTCAATGAAAGCCGTCGGTAAAGCCGCGTACAGCGTAGTAAAAGAAGTCCGAAGGCAGTTTAAGGAAATTGCCGGAATCATGGCCGGCACCGCAAAACCCGATTATGCAACATGCGTTGATATCGTCACAAAAGCCGCTATTAAAGAAATGATTGTCCCCGCTCTCCTTCCGGTCGCGATTCCTATTATTGTCGCATTCACGCTCGGAAAAGAAGCGTTGGGCGGGCTTCTCGTCGGCTCGATTGTTACAGGAATTTTCGTAGCAATTTCTATGACTTCCGGCGGCGCGGCGTGGGATAATGCAAAAAAATATATTGAAGAGGGAAACTATGGCGGCAAGGGATCGGAGGCGCACAAGGCGGCGGTCACAGGAGACACCGTAGGAGACCCATATAAAGACACGGCAGGGCCGGCAATTAATCCAGTCATCAAGATTATCAACATCATCGCGCTGCTATTAGTATCATTTCTCTAAAAAAATAGCGGTGGCGTATCGAATTCAAAAACTTTACATTTTAATTCTTAAATTTTAAACTTTATCTATTATGAACCTTATCCCCACCGTCATCGAAAAATCGCAGTTTGGAGAGCGGGCGTACGACATTTACTCGCGCCTCCTTAGGGAACGCATCGTTTTTTTGGGCGGGCCGATTAACGACGCCGTCGCAAACACCGTGATCGCGCAACTTTTATTCCTTCAGCACGAAGACCCCAAAAAAGAAATCATGCTTTATTTGAACACTCCTGGCGGATCTGTCACGGCCGGCATGGCTATCTACGACACGATGCAATACGTAAAACCGCCAGTTTCAACCATGTGCGTCGGCATAGCGGCATCCATGGGCGCGTTCCTTCTAGCTTCAGGCGCAAAAGGCAAGCGGCTCGCGCTCCCGAACTCCGAAATACTTCTACACCAAGTTATGGGAGGTGCTGAAGGCCAGGCGGTGGAAGTGGAAATTGCGGCAAGGCAGATTATCCGCACAAAGGAAAGGCTCAATCACCTTCTCGCGAAACACACCAGCCAACCGCTTTCAAAAATCGAGCGCGATACCGACCGCGACTTCTGGCTCACCGCCGAGGAAGCGAAAGCATACGGTTTGATTGACGAGATAATAAAGAATAGCAAGTGAACCCAGCACCACGGCTTTACAGCCGCGGCATCTGGGCGTTACACTTCGGGTTTTTACCCATTCCTCCATCGCTTTCATATGCGGGGCTCCTTGTGGTGCGAGGCGAAGCTCAATTATTTTCTACTTCGCCCATTATTTCCTGATCTAGAAAACTTTTGAAATACGAAATTCTTTGTTGCATCTCTGGTGGCAATGCTGTGAATTCTTTTTTGAATTCGTCTGAAGCCATCTGACCGATTTGACGATTCATTGTCAAAAGAAAGTATCTGTACAACATTTTTAAATAGATGTCGCCTTCTTCTGTGCCGAAGTTTTCGAGACCGCCTTTAAGACGCTCTCGATCAATCGGCAAAAGGAATAAAGGGAGGTTGTTCATCGGCCTGCATTCAAGATTATTGTCCCGAATCCGTAGCCCGTATTTCAGGCGAGCTCCCGGCCCGAAACCCTCACGCGCACTTCTTTTTTGCTCAACGCCATCATACAAACCGAGGTTAGATCTCACGATTTCGTCAATTTTTTCGTCATACCTTTTGCTCCCGGTAATTTTTTCTGTTGCAACTTCGTCAAAAGCGCAAATCGGTTCCCCTGTTGTGATATCAACAAGCACATTATCTACGCCATTTGCGATGTCGTCATACCGCGATGATCTCAATGTTATAAACTGCTTGCCGGCGTACTTATGCATTATGGCAGTCTTCAGAAGTTCGAATTGGAAACCTTCTTTGAGACTCTCTTCGGCTTCCACGCGCGCGGTATCAGCCGTACCGTAATTTTGCCTAGACACTTCTTCCACAAACTTTCGATCTCTCTCGATGTATCGTGATTGCGGTGGCTCTATGCGAAGATCCCGCGTGACCGTAACTCTATTTTCAGGATTCTCTCCTTTCTGCAAAGCTTCCAGCTTTTCCGAAATTTTTATCTGTTCGGCGGCAAGATATTCTTTAACACGGCTGACGGCTTCAAGGCGTTCGCGATTTTCTTGTTCGACTTGTTCAGCGCCACTCGGCGCCATTGCAGACATTTCTCTCGCAAAATTTTCCGGCATAAATTTATTTCTGATACTTCTTCATAATCTCCGCCTCGATTTCTTCGCGGGGGCGGCCGATTTCATGTTGAGTATAGCTCGCTATGCGTACCGATCTCAGCAAAAACGACTATATTTTTATCCAGATGCTTATACACCGCGCGTAGATCGCCTGCTATGTTGATACTTCGATATCCTTCATGCTTCCCGGAGAGAGGATGATTTTCCAAAATTGGATGAAATGGATTGACTAGAAAAAGATTTTTGCGTTCCTTGAATTTCTTACGCTCTCCGGAACGCAGTTTTTTGTACCGTTTTACAAATCGCCGGTGAAAAACGATCTGCATCATGCATCGAGATACCGATCGATCTCCCGCGAAGACATGAGAATTGGCGAGAGATTGCGCCCATGCTTGAGATCGCCTTCAACCATGCCAAGCGTCCGTTCAAGCGCACGGCTCATTCGAAACGGCGCAGTAAAGGCAATAGTGCGCTCGCGCACCAGTTGCTTAAGTTGCGCGTTTACAAGCGCAGAGAGCGGCAACCCCAAATCACGCGCGAGATCCTGTACCTCTCGTTTTGTTTCAGGATCAATCTTTATATTTAACAACGTCTTCGCCATATACCCAAAGTATATACGATTAACACCCATTGTCAATTGGCTGATTTCTCGTATTTCCTCATAATCTCCGCCTCGACTTCTTCGCGGGGGCGGCCGAATTTAAGATACGAAAGTTCCTTGAGTTTTGCGGCGATTTCCGGATTGCCCTTTGCGGGCGGTATGGTTTCGATATCGAACGGCCGGACAGGGCGGCCGGCGACCAAAAGCTTCAGATACGCATGGCGATTTTCGATGTTTATGAGGTCCTGCGCCGTGAAGACTGGCTCGAATTGT
>JBBTYG010000010.1:0-7761 GCA_038061855.1 Patescibacteria group bacterium
ATTTTTGTATTTTCGCCCAGCGTGATTTCTTCCGCGGGCAAACCTACTTTCTTGTAATTTGCTTCCGAATAGCTTGGGACGTAAAAATTTACGGCGTGCCCTCGAGCGTCCAATTCTTTGGCAAGGGAAATAATTGAGTCGCTAATGCCCGAGAGCTCCGGATAAAAATTGTCTGAAAATATTGCGATACGCACTCTACTCTATGTGTTCAATTTTTGTCGCGAGTTTTTTCGTAAATTTCCTATAAGCGTAGGATATAATGAAAAAACTTATCAGGATAACAATCGCGAAAAGTTCCCCGTACGCCGTATAGTAATGGAGTATTCGCTCATATGCTGCGCCGAAGTAATACCCCAAGATGAGAAAAATGAGAGATGTGGGAAGCGTTACGATGATGCTCCATGACGCATATTTTCGGATTGGTACTCGGGCTACTCCTGCGGCTATTAGCCCCGGAGTCGCTAGAAGCGGCACAAGCTTGACGAATATAAGTGTTTTTGCCACATGGTCATCGTATAGCTTTTCGAGCCACTCCATTTTTTCATTGTTAACCTTGAAATATCGGCCGTATTTTTTTACCAACCTTTCTATGAGATGCTCTCGTCCTAAAAAACCGATCGCGTACCAGAGCGCGTCTGGAACCAAATTGCTGATAATTGAAACGAGAAAAACGATCCAAATATTGAAGACTCCGAATGCCGCGGCAAAAGCTCCAGCGGACGTGACAGCGGGGCCGCCCAAAACCATGGCGATAAACATCAAAAAATAGCCGCCAGGGCTGTCGGTCCATGACGTCGGTTGTGAAATCGAAGCAATATCCATTAGCATTATTCTACCACAGACCAAGAAAGTTATTAGCTTTCTACTGTGTATTGTATAATTATAGTGCGTGAAAAAGATTCTTGCGCGTCATAAAGATTTTTGGAATTCACAGCACAGAAGTTCGCTCTATCTTGGAATATTCTTGCTGGCGTTGAGTTTTATGGTTCAGGTTGAAGCCGGACAATACTCCGTCAAGAAGGCGGCGCTCTCCGGCTTTACGGGAGACGTATTTCTCGATAACCTTCCTACTCTTGATATAGATTTCATTATCGTTCAGGGAGCGATGTATTTCTGGCTATTCTCGATGATTCTTCTTGTTTCCCGGCCTCGATATCTCCTTTTCTCACTTAAAGCGATCGCGCTTTTCGTTATCTGTAGGGCATTTTTCATTAGTCTTACGCATATAGGCATCCATCCCGGTCAGATTGTTTTTGACGATAGTGGATTGCTTAACTATGTATATAGCAGGCTAATTTCAGGAGGAGAGTTTTTCTTTTCCGGACATACCGGCGCGCCGTTTCTTTTAGCGTTGATTTTTTGGGATGATAAGTATTGGCGCATGTTCTTTCTTTGCGCAACCGTGTTTTTCGGAGCGAGTGTTCTTTTTGCTCACGTTCATTATTCAATAGACGTGTTCGCTGCGCCGTTTATTACATACGGAATCTTTAGAATTGCTACAAAAATTTTCAGAAGCGATTATCTGTTTATGCGTGGCAGATTCGAAGAGGGTAAGTCGAGTAATTAACATATTCGATATACTGAGGCGTTTGACATAAAAATATCAATCCTGATAAACTGTTTAACATGGAAGAAAAAAATATAAGCGACGGAGTTGAAAGAGGAGTTCAGTATCTGGGGAAAAAGAATGACTATTTTTTGCCCGTCAGTATTCTTATCGCCGGAATAATGATTTCCGGTTCGGTTATATATCTTGTTCAGAAAACGCCAAAAAATGGTATTTCCGGCGGAAGCCCAACTGCCGTTGTGGCGAATACTCCAGCGCAGGTTGCTGCAGTCAATGATCGCGATGTAATTTTGGGCGATTCCAAGGCGCCTGTCACAATAATCGAATATGGCGACTACCAGTGCCCGTTCTGCGAAAAGTTTTTTTCTGAAACCGAGCCGCTTGTACGCGAGAAATACATAAATGCCGGAACTGTTCGGATGATATACAGGAACTTCGCTTTTCTTGGTCCGGAATCAATTAACGCGGCGGAAGCGTCCGAATGCGCTAAGGATCAAAAAAAGTTTTGGGCTTACCATGACGAGATTTACAAAAAGGAAAAAATAGATGGGTCGGAGAATAACGGAAATCTGAACCGAGAGTTATTTTTGACGATTGCCAAAGATATCGGCTTGGATGCGGAAGCCTTCAAGAGCTGCATTGACAGCAAGAAATATACGAGCGTTGTTCAGGCGGAAGTAACCGACGGAAAAAATGCGGGCGTTGATTCTACTCCTTATTTCTTTATCAATGGGCAAGTTATGAGAGGCGCGTTGCCATACGAAGGCGCTTCGGGGTTTAAAGCAGTTATTGATAGCGCGCTAAAAGCGAAATTTAATTAAGGTCGTATTATAAAAATAAATTTATTTATGGAAAACAATCAATTCCAAGAACGAGTCACGCATACCGCCGGAGATGCGGACGGATGTGTTGGAGGCTGGGTATGCTCAAAATGTTCTTCTGCGATAGACAGGCTTCCGTTTAAGCCCGATCCGGGGAGATTGAACCAGCTTGTGTGCCTCAATTGTTACAAAGAAAGGAAGCGATCAGCTGGGTATTAATTTTTATTGTGAGTATATAAAATTAAGGCATGATTTCGAATTGGGTTATGGTTGTCGCAGGAATCTGGGCGATTATATCTCCATGGGTATTGGGATATTCAAGTATTTCTACTGCGAAGTGGAACAGTTTGATTGTGGGTCTGGTCGCGGTGCTCTTAAACATCTGGATAATCTTTGAGGATGTCGCAGATACGGATGCTGATGGCGTTGATTCAAAAAAAGGTCGTGAGCAGAAGTAAAAGATCAAAACTCAAAACTTAAAAGCGATCGAATGTTTATAGAAAAAGATCCAAAAGCTTTTACCACATCCCAAGAGGCCACGGCTGCGCTTCGACATGGCTCAGCGTGGTGAACTGCGTTGAACCATAAGGCCGTGGAGCTTCACTTTTAATCTTTAAGCTTTGAGTTACTCATATGGCAAACGTAAAAATATATTCGACGCCAAGCTGCGTATATTGCAGGATGGCGAAAGATTTCTTTGTAAAAAATAATATTCAATACTCGGAATACAATGTTGCCGAGGATGAGAAGGCAAAAGAAGAAATGGTTAATAAATCACACCAGTTAGGCGTGCCAGTTATAGATGTGGATGGGCAGATTATCGTAGGTTTCGATAAAAAAACTCTAGCGCAATTACTAGGGATTAGGGTATAGCCATTATGGTGAGGGAGAAATTCCCTAGACTCTAGACTATGCTCATGTACGATTTAATCATCATAGGCGGAGGCCCTGGTGGCGTAGCTGCCGGCGTGTATGCCGCTAGAAAAAAAATAAAGACACTTCTCATCACGGAGAGCTTCGGTGGTCAATCGCTGGTTTCCGCTGAAGTCAAAAATTGGATCGGGACAAAAGCCGTATCCGGTTTTGATTTAGGGAAAATGCTCGAAGAACATCTTCGGGATCAGGAGGATATTGAAATTATAGCCGACGATGTGGTTACTAAAGTTGAAAAACTAGAAAATGGATTTCGCGCGAGTACAAAAAATGGGAAATCTTTTGAAGCTAGATATCTATTACTCGCCATCGGGAGCAGGCATCGTAAGCTCGGCGTTCCCGGCGAGAAGGAGCTCGATGGCAGGGGAGTTGTGTATTGCTCGACATGCGACGCCCCGATTTTTAAAAATAAAGTTGTTGCGGTTGTGGGAGGTGGTAACGCCGGCCTCGAGGCAGTCCATGATTTATTCCCATACGCGTCAAAAATTTATTTAATCATCCGGTCGGATTCCATGAAGGGCGACCCCATTACGCAAGAAAAGGTTAAAGCAAGTCCGAAAGTCGAAATTATTTATAATGCGCTCACGCAGAAAATTTTAGGAGACAAATTCGTTGCAGGACTTTTATACAAAGACGCAAAAACTGGCGGCGTGAAAGAGCTCAAGCTCGATGGCGTGTTCGTTGAAATAGGCGCACTTCCGAATTCAGATATTGTAAAAGGATTGGTGAATCTCGATGAGCGCGGACAAGTTGTGGTAAACCACAAGACTCAGGAAACATCGTGTCCTGGCATCTGGGCGGTGGGGGATGTGACGGACGTACTCTATAAACAAAACAATATTTCGGCAGGAGACGCCGTAAAAGCGGTGCTGAATATCTATGACAGTGTGAAAAAACACTAATTTTGGCAATCACTTGACAAGATTGCCAATGCGAATACAATAGTAGGGCTCATAGGTCGGAGCACAAAATAAAAATAACAAAAAATGAATTTCAAGCCATTATCAAATCGTGTTTTTCTCGAGCCGATGGAGGAAGAGAAAACCACGAAATCCGGAATTGTATTGCCGGACAGCGCGGAGAAGGAAAAACCGATAAAGGGAAAAGTGCTTGCCACTGGACCCGGAAAGGTAAATGAGAAGGGCGAGCGTATTCCAATGTCGGTCAAGGTCGGAGATATGGTCCTCTTCAAAAAATATGGGCCGGACGAGATAGAAATCGAAGGTAAAAAATATCTCGTGGGCGACGAGGACGACATTCTTGCGATTATCGGATAATCGCCAAAGTAAAATCTCAAATTCTTAAAATCTCAAAACTTAAGACCAACTTTTAACTTTTGAGCTTTTAATTTTAACTTAACATTATGTCCAAACAATTATTATTTAACGAAGCGGCCAGGTCTGCGATGAAAAAAGGCATTGATAAACTATCCGACGCGGTTCGGATGACGCTTGGCCCACGCGGCAGGGCGGTGGTTATTGAAAAAGGATACGGCGCGCCGCAGGTAACGTTCGACGGCGTAACCGTCGCGAAAGAAATCGAGCTTGAAGATAAGTGGGAAAATTTAGGCGCTGAATTTGTAAAGCAAGCTGCGGATAAAACTAACGATAATGTCGGGGACGGAACTACGACATCAGTTGTTTTGGCGCACGCGATGATCGACGAGGGCGAAAAAGTGATTCGCGACAAAGGGATAAATGTAATTCAGCTTGCAGAGGAACTTAGAAGCGCGAGCGAAGCCGCGATTAAGGATCTTGAATCGCAGAGAGAGCTTATAAACGATAATAAAAAAATAAAAGAAGTTGCGACACTTTCCGCGAAAGACGCTCATGTTGGCGAATTGATCGCTGAAGTAATGAACAAGATTGGGAAAGAAGGAGTTGTGACGATCGAGGATTCTAATACCATCGGAAACTCGCACGAAATCGTTGAAGGAATGCAGTTTGACAAGGGATTCGTGTCCCAATATATGGTTTCAAATCAGGAAAGAATGGAATCCGTCCTTGAAGATCCGTATGTGCTAGTGACCGACAAAAAAATTTCCGCGATAAACGACATTCTCGCTCTGCTAGAGAAAATCGTGCAAAGCGGAAAAAAGGAACTTGTAATTATCGCAGATGAAGTAGAGGGCGAAGCTTTGGCAACGCTTGTGGTAAACAAACTTCGCGGAGTGTTTAATGTTCTCGCAGTGAAAGCTCCGGGTTTTGGCGACAGGAAAAAGGAAATGCTTCAAGACATTTCAATCGTAACTGGCGCAACTTTCGTTTCGGAGGATCTTGGGAAAAAATTGGAAAATGTGGATGTGTCGGATCTCGGTCATGCGCATCGGGTAATCGCGACAAAAGACAATACGACAATCGTAGGCGGGAAAGGAAATAAAAAAGCTATTGATGAGCGAGTTGCCCAAATTCGAGCTCAAATCCGAAAAACAGATTCAGAGTTTGACAAAGAAAAACTCCAGGAGCGATTAGGAAAACTTTCTGGCGGAGTTGCCGTCATCAAAGTCGGCGCACCCACGGAATCCGCGCAGAAAGAACTAAAACAGCGCGTTGAGGACGCTGTTGCCGCTACGCGAGCAGCTATGGAGGAGGGTATTGTTCCAGGCGGAGGGATCGCGCTTTTCAATGTTGTTTCTGTTGCGACTGGATCAAAGGGCGAACCAACTTCGGTTGTGGGGGCAGCTTCCTCGATTTTAAGGAGAGCGCTTGAATCGCCGCTTACGGCTATTGTAGAGAATAGCGGGGAGTCTCCTGCAAGCGTGAAGAAGGAACTTGCGGCTACAAAAACCAAATCGAAGGATGTCTGGACTGGTTTTAACGCGATCACTAATAAAATCGGCGACTTGAAGGAGGCTGGCATTATTGATCCGTTGAAGGTGGTAAAAACCGCCCTGCGAAACGCAGTTTCTGTCGCGGCGAATTATCTTACTATCGGCGTCGCTGTTACAAACATTCCGGAAAAGAAAGAAAAAAGCGGCATGGGCGGCGGTATGCCCGGCATGGGAGGAATGGGAGATTACTAGAAGCTCATCTTTCTTTCGCAACGAATAATCATAAAACTGCCTTTTGGGCAGTTTTATGATTATAATTTAAAAATATGGAATTCAAGGAAAGAGTTTTTGCCGTTGTATCAAAAATTTCCCGAGGCAACGTAATGACATACAAGGAGGTTGCCAGTCGGGCTGGACGGCCAAAAGCATACCGCGCAGTTGGGAATATTTTGAATTCGAATTATTATTCTGATATTCCATGCCATAGAGTGGTTCGATCAGATGGAAAGGTAGGCGGATATAATCGCGGGGCAAGAAAAAAATTATTAATGTTATGGAAGGAAAAAGAGCTATACAGTTCTCAAAAAAAGAAATTTTAATCATCTGCATCGCATCGCTTATTCTTAGCTTCGTTGCGGTGCTTGTTTTATATAGCGGGACTTACTCGCCAGCCCAAAGCGTTCCTTCTGTGGCAAGTTCAACGTCATCGAATGGCGCCGAGAAAGAAAACTTGATTCGCGTTTTCTCGCTTAAAGCAGGGGATGCAGTAACTTCTCCGTTGCGCGTTGAGGGCGAAGCTCGAGGCAATTGGTTTTTCGAGGCATCGTTTCCAATACGAGTTCTTGATGGCGATGGAGGTGTTATCGGACTTGGAATCGCGGAGGCGAAGGAGGAATGGATGACGGAGGATTTCGTGCCGTTTGAGGCTGTAATTGAGTTTTTCAGTCCGCGGTTTTCAACCGGTACCCTGGTATTGGAAAAGGATAATCCTTCAGGTCTTCCAGAGCATGCGGACGAACTTCGAATTCCCGTCATATTTTCAAACTCAAAACCTTCGGCTGACGGTACTGTAAAAGAGTCTTGCTATATTGGTGGCTGTAGCAGTCAAATCTGTTCAGATAAGGAAGGAGTGGTCAGTATCTGCGACTTCAGGCCAGAGTATAGTTGTTATAAAAATGCCCGATGCGAACGACAGTCGAGCGGAGAGTGCGGATGGATGCCGACTGCGGAGCTTCAAGCGTGCATCAAAAATCCGCCACCCTTTAACTAAGACCCGCGTTATATCAGCAATTTTGTCTATGTCGAGGCGGCGCGCCGCTCTTTCTCAAAAGCTTTTACAATAAGATCAAGATCCCCGTCCATAATCTTTTCTATGTTATGGAATTTTTTTCCGATGCGGTGGTCGGTGATCCGGTCGTCCGGGAAATTATAGGTTCGAATTTTTTCAGACCGGTCTCCTGTTCCAATCTGCTCACGTCGTGACGTGCCGATTGCGCGCTCTTCTTCCATTTTTTTCTGTTCATACAGTTTCGCCCGCAAAACTTCCATTGCTTTTTCGCGATTCGCGTGTTGCGAGCGTTCTTCCCGGCAGGAAATAACTATTCCGGTGGGCTTGTGCGTCACGCGCACCGCTGTTTCAACTTTATTCACGTTCTGCCCGCCAGGTCCGC
>JBBTYG010000010.1:7771-13494 GCA_038061855.1 Patescibacteria group bacterium
AAAACTTACTTCTATGTCATTCGGGTTTATTTTCACTTCTTTTGGATCGACGACCGGTAATATCGCGACAGAGGCCGTCGAGGTATGCACCCGTCCGGATTTTTCTGTTTTCGGAACTCGTTGAACGCGGTGCACGCCAGATTCTTGTTTCAAAATGTCATAAACATTTTGTCCTGCGTGTCCCGAGCTGGTTTGAGAGGAACTTATTTCCGCGACTATCGATTTGTATCCATTAAGAGATGTTTGATTGTGATCCAGGATTTCAAAACGCCATCCGCGCGCCGCGGTATATCGCTGATACATGCGCATCAAATCACCGGCAAAAATAGCGGCTTCATCGCCGCCAGCGCCTGCTCTTATTTCTAGGATTACCTTATTCATATATTCCAGATTCTTACCCTCTTGCTCTTGTGGTATATGGTATAATACTAGAAAGTACATGGCTGATCAACCGCGTATCTTGATCATCGACGATGAGCGGGAATTCATCGAGATTTTCGGCGCAAAGCTTTCCGCCGCTGGTTTTAGGATTGAGTCGGCATTGAGCGGCGCTAAAGGAATAGAGATGGCGAAAATATTTAAGCCGGATTTAATACTTCTAGATGTAAAAATGCCTGGTCTCACCGGAGCCGAAACGCTTCTTATATTGAAAGAAGATCCCCAGACGAAAGACGTGAATGTGGTATTTCTTACCAACTTGGGAGACCAGCGGACGAAGGCACAGCTTCAGGATGTTGGGACTAAATTTTCGAAGGAGTTTGGAGCGAGGGGATACTTGCGGAAGACTGATGACCTTGAATCTATAGTCGAACAAGTTAAATCTTTTTTGCCCAAAGCTGGCGTCAATATATCGCCACATTCTCCCGAAAGCGAGAATACGGGGAGTTCTCAAACACCATGAGAGAGAAGCCGTTGGTTTTAGTGGTTGATGATGATGAAAATTTCTTGGAGATCATTGCCGCAAAACTATCGGCTTCCGGGTTTGATACTGCTATAGGACATAATGAAGAGGAAGGCATTGCGCAAGCGCAAAAACTTATGCCTGACATGATCCTCATGGATATCCGTATGCCGGGCGCAAGTGGAACAGACGCCGCGCTTGCCATAAAGCAGAATCCAAAAACCAGAGGGATAAAAATCGCATTTTTAACCAACTTGGCTGATCCATGGCCGACGGTTAGCGCGGATATTCTGAATATCGCCAAAGACCTGGGAATGGAAGATTATATTGAGAAGTCAGAAGATTTGGATGTTATCATTCAAAAAGTAAGGGAGGTTTTGTCGCGGAAGTAGAGTGCCTCTCGAAACGGGGGTTTGCGGAGTCGGATATTTTCTTGCTAGAAAATTCCTCTTTCTCGCGCCGCCGCGCTCCGTGCGACTCCGCAAACCCCCGTTTCGAGACTTCATTATTGAGATAAACTTGTTATCCACAGCATTTCGTCGTATTGTGTGCTATACTACTTAAAATAGTCATATGAGATTCGTTCTACAAAGGCTCTCAATCTACCTCGGCGTCGCCCTCGCTTCCACTTTACTCGGTCTCACTATCGGAGCCGTCCGTGCTTCATGGTCTGAACCAGTCCAAGCCCCTCCGCTTGGCAATATCGCAGCGCCTTTGAATACTGGACCACTGTCACAAAGCAAAGCGGGCGGGTTGGTGCTAGGGACAGGCGGCCCTCCTGGAAGTCTTGTATCGATCACTGGCATCGGTATCGGCTCCGCCGTCCGCGCGACCTATAAGAATATGGGAGCTGATGGTTGCAGGGCAGCCCTTTTTGAATGCGGCGGAGGCCTTGATATTGTATGGGCAGGTACCGCGCGATTTCCTTCCGCTCTTATTCTTGGCGGAAACTCAGCCACTCCAAACGCGAGGACGACAAATCAGGCAAAAGCGTTTTGGGTTTCCATGCCTCCGTACAATATGGCGCAGCGTTTTGTAAGCGTCATAGGAGGCGATATCGTGAGTGGATCAAACGTGATTGATATTGGCGGAGGCAATAGCAATCTCAATGCTGCCACCGTCATCAAATTTTTTACGGGGGCAACCCAGAATGTGGCTGGAGGCACAGAGGCGGTGAGAATCACGCCTCCTCGTCTTGGCCAGACCATAGGTGACCTTCAGGTCAATAATCAGATAAGGATTATTGGAGGAACCCCAGGGATAGGCAAAGTTCTTGTTTCCGGTGATGCAACTGGGCTCGCGAGTTGGCAGGATCCGCCGCCACCTCCGGTTTTGCCGGAGCCGTGCGGCTCAACAATCAATACCGGCTCGGCGTTTGTAGGATATGTCGATATTCCTCTTATACCTGCATGCACTAGTTCCAGCGGTTGCAGGTTCCAGGTTATCCGTGACGGGATATACATGGACAGCGAGCGTCCTGTCGTTCGTTTTGTGCAGGGCGCTGCTGGGGCGGCGACTCTTAATACATGGATAAGTTCATACGGTGGTTCTGGTCATGGCTCAAGTGGTGTTAATGGAGATATTGCGGCCACCCTCATGTATCAAGGAATGGGTTCGGATATCGATTTTTATTTCTATGATGACAAAAACGATCTCCCCGACAGTAATTATTTGGAGATGGCCATTGATCGAATAACTTTTTATGACAGTCAGAGTGATCACGCATACAGCGTCACGCTTTGTCAGTGAGCGCTTCTCTTGCGGCCATAATTTGCTTGATTTCGTGATATACTTTGTGTGTGATTACACAGAGGCTCGTGAAAAATGGCGACATTGTTCCTGAGGGTTTTAAGAACAAGGCGAATCGCGCGCTGGAAGTTAAGGATTATCTGTGATAGCATGGCAGTATGAAAGAATATGCCGTGTCGCCGGAACAAATGGAAAAAATAAAAACAGCGCTCCGCTCGCAAGGCGCTCTTATTGGGTATCTTTTTGGATCGCGCGCGCGGGGCACGGCGGGAGCATTGAGCGATGTGGATATTGGGGCCGCATTCCCTCGCACTATCCCGTTACAGGAGCAAGAAAATCGCATAGAGAATATCCGGGCAAAGCTCGAAAACATTTTTGGCAGGGATAAGGTAGATGTAATAAACGTCGGTGCCGTCCGGGATCCTCTGTTGCGTTACCGCATTGTTCTCGGCGAGGGAATGCTTCTCTTTGCGGATGTAGCGGCGCTCAAAAATAGCATTGCGCGACGGGCGCTTAGAGATTTCGAGGACACGCGGCGTTTAAGAGAAATACAGCATCGAGTCGCCGAACGAATATTCGCATAATTTAGCATGTTCCCGATAGATAGTTTTTCAATCACCGATAAGCTGTTTCGCCTCAACGAGAATATAAAGCTCATTGAGGACGTAACGAGAAAGCCGCAAAAAGAAATTATCGAAGATCGCCTTCGCTATCGCGGAGTTGAACATCTACTCCAGATTTCCATAGAGATTATTTTTGATATTGGTTCTCATGTTTTAGCCGAGGAGTTCGGCGAAAATCCGAAAACATATCAAGATATTATTTCCGCGTTGGGTCAGAGGGGAGTCATCGGCAAGAAATTCGCGGAAGAGCAAATGGAGATGGCAAAATTTAGAAACAAACTTGTGCACGACTACGACACGATTGATGATGTCAAAGTTATCGAGTATGCGCGTGCGGCTCCGGACATTTTTAGAACATTCGGAAAAGCATTTTCCGATTTTCTTAAAAAGAAGTAGCGCGTTCTTAAATTTTTATATGTGTGTTCTCGCTCGGTGAGGCATTTTTTGCTATGATTTCACTATGCCGCACAAACCAAAAAAAGCTGACGACCTTGTTTTAAGAGATTACAAGAACAAGGCCAATCACGTTCTTCGGCTGATTTCTGAAAAGAAGGATGTTTTTTGGTCGAGCGCGCGTGAGCGTGTTCCTCTTGAGCTTTTTCATCTCGTCGCGAGGCGAGTTCCTGCGTATAAGGATTTTTTAAGGAAGAACAAGATCGCTCCGGAGAAAATAAAAACATTCAAAGATTTGCAGCTTGTGCCCCCGGTCAGCAAAAAAAATTATCTGCGTGAGTACGGAATCGAGAAATTATGCTGGGACGGCTCGCTCAAAAAGCCATTGGTGTGGACATCCACGTCGGGCTCTACGGGCGAGCCGTTTTATTTTCCCCGAAGCGAGAAGCTTGATTGGCAGGCATCCGTTGTCCACGATTTATTTTTCAGAAACGGATCGCTCGGAGTCGAGGGCCCAACGCTTGTGATCGTTGGGTTTGGCATGGGCGTGTGGATTGGCGGGCTTATCACGTACGAGGCGTTTGAAATGGCGAGCCGAGAAGCGGGCCACGAAATTTCGATTTTAACCACTGGCATCAACAAGGCGGAGATTTTGAAAGCTTTTAAAAAATTAAGCCCGCGTTTCAGGCAGACGATACTCGTTGGTTATCCGCCGTTTATCAAGGATGTGCTGGACGATGCTCATAGCCACGGAATCGGCATCAAAAAATTGAATCTCCGGCTTATCTTTGCCGCGGAGCCGTTCACCGAAAAATTCAGGGATTTTATCGTGAAAAAGGCGCATATTCGGAGTTCATACCTGGACACGATGAATATCTATGGCACAGCGGACTTGGGTGCGATGGCGCACGAGACTCCGCTCGCGATTTTAGTCCGACGCCTTGCCGTTCGGAACAAGAAATTATTCGAGGCGTTTTTTCCTTCGATTAGCAAGACACCGACGCTTACGCAGTACAATCCGCTATTTGTTAATTTCGAGGCTGTCGACGGGAATTTGCTTATCACTGGCGACAGCGCCATACCGCTTGTCCGTTATTCCATAGGCGACCATGGCGGCGTATTCACATTTGGAGAAGCGATGGGCGCGTTGAAGAAATTTAGAGTTAACGCCGGTCGCGCTATCCGCCAGGCAGGCATCGAAGAACATACGCACGAATTGCCGTTTGTTTATGTCTATGAACGTAGCGACTTCTCGACCAATTTTTATGGTATCCAGATTTATCCAGAGATGGTGCGCGACGCGCTTATTGATAAATATGTGTCAAAGTTTTTGACGGGGCGTTTTACGATGCTTACCAAATTCAACGATGATCAGGACCAGTATCTTGAAATAAATCTAGAGCTTCGTAAGGAAAAGAAAACACACCCGTATTTAAAGCGAAGGGTATTAAAAAAAATCGTTGCGACTCTGCGTGAGAAGAGTTCGGAATTCCGAGAGTTGTCGAATTATCTTGAAGACCGTTCGCATCCGCGACTTATCTTTTGGCAGAACGAGCATCCCCTATATTTTCGGCCTGGCGTAAAACAAAAATGGGTAAAAACTTAAAGGATAAAACCGCGCAGCCAATCCTTTTTGATCCCGCGAAGGAATCGGTTGATGAATTCGCGAAGCGCTGGCCGGTAGAGCGCGTGATTGATAATTACTCCGAATTGCTCGAAGAATTGTTTTTGATACGCAATCCGAAATATAGGTTTAACAAAGATCATAAGGCTGATTTTAAGAAATTCGCTAATGCGCACGTGGGAACATGCAATCTCGAAGAGGTGGGTAGGTGGTTTTATTTTCCGTGGAACAGGCTTTTGGTCCACTATCTTGAAAACGCGTTGCATCAAGAGCTTCGCACCGCGCGGAATAAAAATATCATCACGGCTGCGGAGCAGAAAAAGTTTTACGATTTCACAGTTGGGATTGGAGGGTTGAGCGTTGGCAGCCACGTTGCTTTGACGCTCGTCATGATGGGTGGCGCGAAGAAGATAAAACTTGCCGATCCGGACAC
>JBBTYG010000011.1:0-8895 GCA_038061855.1 Patescibacteria group bacterium
AGGAACAGCTAAAGAAACTTTCCAGGTTAAAGGAATCTGGAATTGACCCGTATCCCGCCGTTGCGGAGCGGAATACTTTAATTTCAGAGGCACATAAAAAATTTGGCGAGTTAATCGCTTCAAAAAAAGAAATTTCTATCGCAGGGCGGTTGATTTCGCTGCGTGACCAGGGGAATATCATTTTTTCCGATCTGGCGGATGAGTCTGGGGAAATTCAGATTGTTTTAAAGAAGGACAATCTTGGCGAGTTTAAGCTCTGGAAATCCACGCTTGATATCGGCGATTTTATATCGGTTACCGGGCCTCTTTTTAAAACCCAGAAAGGCGAAGAAAGCGTCGAAATATTGAAACTGAAAATACTGACGAAATCCCTACGACCGATACCAAGCGAGCGCTATGGCATAGAAGATCCGGATACTCGGCTGAGGAAAAGGTATCTCGAGATTCTTACCAATTCAGACACAAAAGAAATTTTTAGAAAGAAATCGATTTTTTGGCAGGCAATCAGGGAATATCTTTTAAGCGAAGGATATTTGGAAGTGGAAACTCCGGTACTAGAAAACATACCAGGTGGCGCGGAGGCCGAACCATTTAAAACTCATCACAAAGCATTAGATGTAGATTTTTATATGCGAATTTCGCTTGAACTTCCGCTTAAAAAACTTCTCATCGCTGGATATGAAAAAGTTTTCGAGATAGGCCGTATTTTTCGGAACGAGGGGATTGACCGCGAGCATCTCCAAGACTACACACAGCTCGAATTTTACTGGAGCTACGCCGACTATAACAATATGATGAGTTTTGTAGAGAGACTCTACAAGGAGGTTATTAAAAAGACATGCGGCGGCCTTGAAACGAAGTACGACGGTACAGCGATTGACTGGGGTCAAGAATGGAAAACCATAGATTACGTTGAATTTTTCGAGAAAGAGAACCATATTAATCCAGTTACGGCGACCGTCGAGGACCTGAGAAAAAGAGCGCACGCTTTAAAACTTGAGCCGGAAAAAAGCGTAGGAAAAGGAAGACTTATTGATCTCATTTTCAAGCATACCGCAAGACCAAAAATTATAAAGCCAAGCTTTCTAATTGACCCGCCGGTTGAGATTGAACCTCTTGCAAAGCGCTCGAGAAGCAAGCCGGGCTGCGTTGAAAGATTTCAGGTAATGGCGGCAGGTACGGAACTTGGAAAGGGATTTTCGGAATTGAATGATCCACAAGACCAACGCGCGCGTTTCGAAGAACAAATGAAACTCCGCGAAGCAGGGGATACCGAAGCTCAACGGCTCGACGCAGATTTTCTAGAGGCTCTCGAGTACGGTATGCCACCAGCGGCCGGCTTCGGCCTTTCCGAACGTCTCTTTGCGGTTCTTATGAACAAGCCGGTCCGCGAAACGGTGATTTTTCCGCTCATGAGACAAAAGAAAACCGCTTAACTCATGAGCGAGACTCGCCAAAGCCAAGCGGAGGCGGTCCGCTTATGCGTCCGAAAAATAAATCCAGCACCTTCCCGTGGGGTATTGCGCCCGCGCGGGAAGATTAACTCGTGACCATCGGTTTGGGCACTGCTTCTTTTTTTTCACGCCTCCAATTTTCGCGCTTCGTCGCAGATCATCTTCGGTTCTCCGTCGCGCCACGTCATTCGTCCTGCGACTAGAACAACATTATTTTCTTCCCAAATCGAAGCAGTTTTCAGAAGAACGCTGTTAAACACAAGAATTTCAAGTTGCTGCATCGAAAGATCCTCGATTGTCGCAAAAATCATCGGGTCGCCCTTTTTCGTAAGTATTTTTTTTAGTTTCGTAACCAATCCGGCGGTGCGCTGCGGAGTCACTTCGTCTTTCACAAGGCGCACTTTTTCTATCGGAGTCGGTTTGATCGCTTTTAGCTTTTCTGCATAGGCGCCCATAGGATGCTTTGAAAGATAAAATCCCAGGAGTTCTTTTTCCCATACGAGCTTTTCTTCGTCTGTCGCGGGTTTCGCGGGCTTCAAGCGGAGCGAGACTTTTGGCGCGCTTGAGCCGAAAAGTGAACTCGCGGATGAATTAATCGCTGCGTCTCTTCGTGCCGACGCAGCGAACTTAACGATATCGTCGATGTTTGCAATAGCTTGGTTGCGCTCGATTCCAAGAGAATCAAACGCGCCGCCTTTCGCGAGTGATTCGAGGGATTTTTTATTCAAGTCTTTATGCTGAACGCGTACCAAGAATTCTTCAAAAGTTTTGAATGGCCCGTTTTTGACTCTCTCCTCGATAATGCTACGCGTAATTTCCGCGCCGACATTTTTGATCGCTACGAGGCCGAAACGAATAGTATCTCCTTCCGGCGTGAAATTAACAAAACTCCTATTAATATCCGGCGGCAGTATCTCGAGTCCGGACTGCTTTGCTTCCTGGATGAGTAGCGAGATTCGCTCGATATCGTTTACTTCGGCGTTGAGAAGTCCTGCCATAAATTCTTCCCTATAGTGCGCCTTAAGATACGCTGTCCGATATCCGATGATGGCATAACAAGCGGCGTGGCTCTTGTTGAATCCATATCGCGCGAAAGGCGGAAATAGCTCCCAAATTTGCTGGGCGATGTGCGCAGAGATTCCGTTTGCAAGCATTCCGTTTATAAGTTTCTCTTTTTGTTCTTCAAGTAGCGACTTGATTTTTTTACCGATAGCTTTTCGAAGAGTGTCGGCTTCGGGCAATGTGAAGCCGGCTAGGTCGCGCGCGATTTGCATCATTTGCTCCTGATACACGCCGATGCCGTGCGTTTTCTTCAAAATTGGCTCGAGCTGGGGATGGAGGTACGTGATCTTCTCCTGGCCATGTTTCCGCCTAATGAATGATGGAATAAGGTCCATCGGTCCGGGACGATAGAGAGAAATCATAGCGATAATATCCTCGATTTCCGTAGGTCCAAGGTCTTTGAGATATCGCCTCATGCCGCTTCCTTCAAGCTGAAACACTCCTGTCGTGTCTCCGGCGCGAAGCAATTCGAATGTCGCCTTGTCATCCAATGGAATCTGATCGATTTTTACAGCCACATCTTTTGTTTCTTTGATAAGCCGAATCGTCTCCTCGATGATTGTAAGATTTTTTAGCCCAAGCAAGTCCATTTTCAAAAGCCCGAGATCTTCGACGCTGTGCATTTCGAATTGCGTAATGACATTCATCTTGTCCTGCGGCGCGAGCTGGAGAGGTAGGTAGTTTGTGAGCGGCTCTTTCGAGATCACGGTGCCGCAGGCGTGCACCGATGCGTGCCGCACCACTCCCTCGAGGTGCATTGCCACGTCAATAAGCCGCTTTGCGTCTGCGTTGCTGTCATATAGGGATTTGAGCTCAATCACTTTTTCGAGACACTCTTTAAGCCATCCTTCCTTCATGCCTTGCGTCGGATTGAATGGGATGAGCTTCGCGATCTGGTCGCAAAAGCCGTACCCGAATCCCATGGCTCGGCCTGCATCTCGAATCGCCGCCCGCGCCGCCATCGTTCCAAATGTAATAATCTGCGCAACGTGATCCGCTCCGTATTTTTCCTTGAGATATGCGAGAACTTCATCGCGCCGCGTATCGGCAAAGTCCATGTCCACGTCAGGCATCTGAATCCTTTCCGGGTTTAAAAATCGCTCGAAAAGCAGTCCGTATTGAAGCGGGTCGATGTCGGTAATTCCTAAAATATACGACGCCAGGCTTCCTGCCGCGGAACCCCTTCCAGGGCCGACCGCGATTCCATGGTTTTTCGCCCAATTCACCATATCCGCGACGATTAAGAAATAATCGGCGAATCCCGTCTTCTCGATAACGCCGAGTTCGTATTCCAGGCGCTTCAAAACTTCTTCCGTCTGCTTTTCCTTCTGGAATCGATTATTGATTCGTTCATATGACAGCTCGCGAACGTAATTATTGGCGGTCTTACCGTCCGGTTTCGGAAAATCTGGAAGTATCGCTGTGCCGAGCTTGAGTTCCACGCTGCATCGTTCCGCAATCTTCGCCGTATTCAGTGTCGCCTCGGGGAGATCTTTAAAATTTTCAGCCATTTCCTCAGGAGAGTTAAGCGAAAAATTATCCGCCTTTAACGAAAGCCTGTCGTCATCGCTTGTTTTATTTCCGGTCTGAACGGCAAGAAGTATGTCGTGATATTCTGCATCTTCGGGCTTCGCGTAGTGAATATCCTGCGTAGCTACGAGTGGTATTCCGGTTTCTTTCGATAGTCGCGCAATGTCGCCACGTATTTTTCCGACATCCGGAATATTCGGATGGTGCCCGATCTCAAGAAAAAAATTTCCCTTGCCCAAAATGTCATCGTATTCAAGCGCGATCCGCTTCGCTTCCTCAAATTTGCCGATAGACAAGCTTCTATTAACTTCGCCGGCAAGGCAGGCAGAGAGACCGATTAGCCCTTCATGGTGTTTTCTCAGCAAATCCTTGTCAATTCTAGGCTTGTAATAAAATCCTTCGATATGCGCTTTGCTCATAAGCTGGATCAAATTTTGCCAGCCCGTGTTGTTTTCGCAGAGCAAAATAAGGTGATAATACTTTTCGCTGGCTTCTTTGCTGAACCTGTCTCGCGGAGCGACATACGCCTCAACTCCAAGAATCGGTTTTATTCCAGCCTTTTTCGCTGCTTTATAAAACTCGACAGCGCCGTACAGCACGCCGTGATCGGTGAGGGCGAGCGAATCCATCCCGAGTTCTTTCGTCCGGCTGATAAGATCGGGAATCTTCGCCAATCCATCAAGTAGGGAATAGTGGCTGTGTGTATGTAGGTGAGTAAATTTAGGCATTCACGTGCCATGAAATTATACTGGTAAAATTTACAATTTTCAATTTACGATTTAAAATAATTGTGACTAAACGCCACCTTAGCTCAGTTGGTAGAGCGCCACTTTTGTAAAGTGGATGTCCCCGGTTCAAATCCGGGAGGCGGCTCTAGTGGGATAAACTCCGTGCGTGAGCTCCCGATTCACTCGTCCGACCGCAACACCGGTCATGCGGGCGGGAGTCCGGAAGGTGGCTCCAGCTAATATGGTATAATATTTATATGTCAGAATTAATTAAAGGTAAAAAGTTTTGGATTCCTTTCTTAGTAGTCTTTTTTATACCCGTAATAGGACTTTTGTTATTAATTATTGCCGAGCCCGCAAAAGGATTTGGTGGCGAGGAGTTGGGTGAACTATTTGCTATCCCCGGACTTATTCTGGCAGTTCCGCTTGTGATTATTTTATTCCCACTACTCAAAAGCATTTCCTCAGACTCATTCAAATGCCAAATGTTTGGGTGTGCGCCGGAATCCTTTTCAGGATTATTGATCGCAACTATTTGTTGGTTAATCATTTCAACCCTCGCAGCGCTTCCGGTGAGTTTTTTGATTTTAAGGCATAAAAAAAGAAATGAGGCGCCTGTCCAAAACTTCGATTTACAACCTCAGAGTGGCATAAAAAAGATTTTCAAATATGTAATCATTGCAATTGGCGCCGGTCTTCTCATAGGGCTAATAATAATGACCGCAATATTTGGTAGGAATTTTTTGGGAGCACTATAAGCTTAAAATAGAAAAAGAAAAATCCTTTTTTAAATTAAAAGACGGCTCAAGCGAGACAAGGCAATATCTTTTATCTATTCTTCGGGGTCCACAAATTAGTCCACCAGTCGGAAGGATTTTCTTTATAGATCGTTTTGCCAAGCACTTTTGCGGTTTTTGTTTTTAATCGCGCGAGTCGTCCCGTTTTTCCATCTTTCTTTTTTCCGCCATGTAGCCAAATAAAAGCCTCTCTGTTTCCTTGCCATTCATATTCTCGGAGGAGGAGAAGCTGATCGAGCATATCCGCATCTTTTGCGATGACTGCTTCTTTGCTTTTTCGCTCTTTGTATTCGTCTATTAACTCTGTGAAGTCTCCGAAGGGAAGCGTACCGAATTGTTCTTTGTGTATTTCATCCTCATATATTTTGACGTATCGCTTATGCACCCAGTTGTGGTCGCCGGTTCTGGCTTCCGCCATATCGTGCAAAAGGCACATCATCACAGTTTTATATAAATCCGCCTTTTCTTTTTTTGCGATGTACCAGCCAATCATTGAAACCCTATATGAATGCGAGGCGATGCTGTCGGACATGTCGTCGGTCAAAAGCATCTGCCGGTGCATTCGCATCAATTTTCGCATTGTTCCGACTTCGAAAAAGAAACCTGCCATCCGCTGTTCTTCTTTCATGGTCTAAGTATATCATAAATTTTTCCTAATCAGACGCAGGTTTTTTTGTGCTAAAATTCAAGAATGCATGAAATAGTAGTTGGCGGGAAATATCGTCATTTTAAGGGAAAAGATTATAAAGTGGTTGGCGTCGCTAAGCATTCGGAAACGCTCGAGGAATATGTAGTGTATCAAGAACTATATGGCGATGGCTTGCTTTGGGTTCGGCCGAAGGCGATGTTTCTGGAGAGCGTGGAAAAGGGCAATTATAAAGGTCCTAGATTTACACATTTGAAAGACTGATGGTTACAAACCTGCCTGCAGGTATGCATGGGGTCTAGATTCGTGTATATTATGATGGTAATGGACATAAAAGAATTGCAAGAATTGGAAGTCGAAGCCCCGCGATTGGCGGGGCGTCTTTGACGTAGCGGCGAAAAAAAAAGAAATGGCGGATATTGAGGCGCGGATGGCCAGCGCCAGTTTTTGGACGAACCGCGAGGCAGCCGATGAAGAAATAAAAACCTTCGGAAAATTGCAGGACATCGTAAAGAAGTATGAAGAAATTGAAGCCGGAATCGCGGAACTCAAAAAACATTTTTCCGAAGACAGGTTTTACGAAGTGAAGCGCGCGTTTAGAACGCTCGAATTAACTCAGCTTTTTGTCGGTAAGTATGATAAGCAATCGGCGGTACTCTCGGTGTATCCGGGCGCTGGCGGGGAAGATGCAGAAGATTGGGCGCGGATGCTTGGCGTGATGTATGAAAATTATGCGAAACAGCATGGATATAAAGTCGTCGTGCTTGACGATAACCATCGCTCGAGGACGTTCGAAATTAAAGGCGAATTTGCGTACGGATATTTGAAGTACGAAGCGGGCGTGCACCGACTAGTGCGCATTTCTCCCTTCTCGCCCAAAAAGCTTCGTCACACCGCGTTTGCTTTGGTGGAGATTATTCCTGATCTTCCGCAGATGGAAGAATCAAAAATACAGATTCCCGAAAAGGACTTGCGGACTGATTTTTACCGATCAAGCGGCCCGGGCGGCCAGAATGTGAATAAGGTTGAAACAGCGGTGCGCGTAACTCACGTACCTACCGGAATCGCGGTGAGTTCGCAAGCAGAGCGTTCACAGGCGCAGAACCGAGAAAGGGTGATGAAAATCCTAAAATCAAAACTGTTCCACCTCATGGAGAGGAATCATATTGAAGAATTGGGTGGTTTGCGGACGAAGGTGAAACCCGAGTGGGGGAATCAGATACGGTCGTATGTATTGAATCCATACCAGCTGGTCAAGGATCATCGAACCGAAGTGGAAACTTCTAGAGTAGGCGACGTGCTCGAGGGGAATATAGACATGTTTATCGAGGCGGAAATAGAAAAGATAGAAAATAAAAGTTAGAAAATAGAAAATAGAAAATAAATGATAGAAAAGAAGAAGAAATCAGCTCTGTTCAAAATAATTCCACATCCTTTACTAATGTGGTATTCTTATCAAGGTGAGTTAAAATGAAAAGGAATTTTTTAAATTCTATTTTCTAGATTCTGAGTTCTAGGTTCTATTCATATGATCACATTCCAGTCAATTACGAAAACATATGCAAACTCTACGGCTCTTGAAGACGTGAGTTTTGAAATCAAACAAGGAGAATTTGTTTCACTTTCTGGCAGGTCGGGGGCGGGTAAGTCAACTATTATTAAGCTTCTCATAGGAGAAGAAAAACCAACGAAGGGCAGGATTTTTCTGGGAAAATACGAAGTAAACAAGCTTAAAAACAATGAGTTGCCTGCGTTCAGACGGCATGTCGGAGTTATTTTTCAGGATTTTCGGCTTTTGCCGACTAAGAATTCATATGAAAACGTTGCGTTCGCGCTAGAGGTCGCTGGACGGCCGCATAGCGAAATCGAAGATTTGGTGCCGCAAGTGTTAGATATGGTCGGTTTGAGCGATAAGGCAAAAAATTTTCCAAGCGAGCTTTCTGGAGGCGAAAAGCAGCGCGTTGCCATTGCTCGAGCGATGATACACAGGCCCGAAATTGTGATTGCCGACGAGCCGACCGGAAATCTCGATCCATTAAATGCATTCGAAATTCTGAAGATTCTTATGAAAATAAACGAGCTTGGTACGACATTGATTCTTGCAACGCATGACAGAGAGATAATTAACAAGTTAGAGAAGCGTGTGATTACTATCGATCGTGGTAGAATAATTCGAGATGAGGAAAAAGGGAAATATATTTTAGTATGAAGTCAAAAATCAAAGGTCAAATGTTAAAAGTTCCAAATCGCTCCGGCGAGCGAAACTCATTAGTTTTGAGTTTTTCCGCCAGAGGCGGATCCGCCTTCGGCGGAGAGTTTTGAGTTTTTACTTTCTTTGATGTTCACCATAATTTCTCGAATCATTCATTACGGTTTTAAGAATTTTTGGCGCAACGGACTGTTGTCTACGGCGACAGTCGCAATTATGGTTTTGGCGCTTCTTGTGTTCACAAGCCTTCTAATTTTTGACGTAGTTGCCGATCATGCCGTTGCTTCCATACAGGATAAGCTGGACATCGTGGTCTCGTTCAAAAAAACTACTCCGGAAGACGAAATCTTGCGCATCAAAGAATCTTTAGTTGGCCTTCCCGAGGTAAAAAGCGTTGAGTATATTTCGACGGACAAGGCAATCGAAATATTTAAGAATTCGCCGACATTTAAAAACAAACCGGAAATAA
>JBBTYG010000012.1:0-1893 GCA_038061855.1 Patescibacteria group bacterium
AAGATGATGCGTGTGGCAAAAGCCGCAGCCACGCAAACATGGGAGGAAGCCGGGAGAAACGTCCGATGTCCGCTGGTCATCGCGGTCACGATTCTCACGTCGCAGGATTATGACGATCTGGCAGAAATCGGAGTCGTTCCGCTATTTGAGCACAATGGCCCAGACGCGATAGAAATCAAAAAGCACAAGATGGAAGCTCTCGTTGTTTCGCTTGCTCGAGCCGCTCAGAAAGCCGGCCTCGACGGAGCAGTGGCTTCGGTCCACGAAGCTCTGCCCATCCGAAACGCGTGCGGCCCGAAATTCCGGATCGTAACACCGGGGATCAGACCGGCCGGCGCGGACAAGACGGACCAGAAACGACTGGACACGCCAGCGAACGCGATCAAGGCAGAATCCGACGAACTTGTCGTGGGTTCTCCTATCTATAAAGATCCAAACCCGGCAGAAGCCGCGGAACGGATTGTTCGCGAAATCGCTGAGGCTCTCGGAACTCATTGCGGTTGCGAGAAAACACCGGCATGATCCTATGAAAGCACAAACGCAATAATGTTCTGCAACACGAGGAGCGCGCGGAAAACCGTGCGCTCCTCTTCAATTTTCTCTACCATCTGGGAGGTTTAAAGTTTCAGACCAAGGGAAGTCACTCTTGTGTTTGACGATCGTCAAACACAAGAGTGAAGCACCTTATCTATTTAATTCGTACGCCACAATCCCAAACGCCACAGAAACATTTAGAGATTCTTTTCCACTGCCGGTGCGCCGCGGGTGACGCGCGTGCCGCACGATCGCGCCGCGCATCGGAATTTCCAAAATCTCGTTAGTTAATTTCAAAACAGCTTGCGGTACACCGCCGATTTCGGACCCAACAACTAGCGCGATCTTTGATGCCCCTCCTCGCATTTTTGCTTTATAATAAAAAATTGAATTTTTCGCCTGCTCGATGGCAAGAATTTTAAAACCTTCTGCTTTGAGTTTTTTTACCACGCGAAGCGCACTTTTCGCTTTTTCCCATTCGAGATGCCGCTCCGCCCCGAGCGACACTTTTGAAAACTGCCGGATGTAATTTCCAATTCTGTCTACGGGCGATGGCGTAATGCCGCACAAATAAATTTTCGAGACGCAAGCACCGTCTGCTGTGCGAAAAATCGAACCGACGTTATGAATACTGCGGATGTCGCATAATACAGCTACTATCTCGCTTTTTAAATTATTTTTCTTTCTCGCCATACGTCAATTCAGATCTTTTCGATGCTTGCCACGCGATAAAAACGAGAACTATCAAGTATAAAATCAGGTGTTATTTTTTTCTTCCCCTACATCCTTACGCTTTTTTTCGAACGTTTCGTTGTGTTTTCTGTCTTCGCACTCGCATTCAACGAGCGGATGTCCGTATTTGTGACACCCTAACGCACCGCACGTTTTCGGAACATTAGAAACGCCCCTGCATTCGCCAACACACACGTAGTGTTTCATTGTTTATTTATAGATGTATGCGACCTTTTGCTTAGATTTTAACACACGCGCTCACACTCAACTCCAAAAACGACTCGGGCCCCGATGAAGGAGCCCGAAGTTTTTATGCAATGAAACGACGCCTTGGCTAATCATCAACCAATTCGCAAACGATCCCAGCCTCATCCCAGATTTTTAGGATCGTCCAGTGTGGAAAATAAAACCCAATCGGCATCGATCCAACGAACAGGCGGAATTGCCGCACTGTCCGCACAACGCGAACATTCCTGAATGTCACAACAGTCGCATCAACCCCTACTCCGCCAAACTCTCTGACGCTCCATCCTCTAAAAACGGATATGTCTGCTCTGGGCGAAAATTCAATCATCGTCGCCAGAACGCTCCAGCATACCGCAGTGTTAATTGTTTTCGTCGCCTCAG
>JBBTYG010000012.1:1903-7778 GCA_038061855.1 Patescibacteria group bacterium
AATGGCCAGCTAATACTTTTTCATGTTCAGACATAACGTACCCTTTTTCAAACGCCCCGGGTAATTCCGAAGCCTTCACAAATATAAACAAAAAAATCAGCTCAAGGCAATCTTCTTGCTTATAAAATTAACATACCATCCCCGAATGAGAAAAAACGATAGTCCTTCTTGATAGCGCGGCGATAGAGTTTGAGAATATGTTCTCTGCCTGCAAATGCCGAGACAAGCATAAGTATACTCGAACGCTGAACGTGAAAGTTGGTAATAATGCCGTCTGCGATGCGGAAGTTATATCCTTCGCGGATAAAAAGCGACGTTTTTCCGCTAAGCTTTTTCATGTTTCCGTGCGCATCAACTCGCCTTAAGCGTGTCGAATGAGCAACTGACTCCAAAGCGCGGAGCGTGGTAGTGCCGACTGCGATGATCGGCCTCCCATCTCGCAGTGCTTTATTTATAGCGCGAGCGGCGGCAGCGCTAATACTAAATTCTTCTTCGTGAAGTGATTGTTTTTCAAAGTTTTCCGGTTTGAGCGGGGCAAATGTACCCAATCCGACGTGGAGCGTGATAAGGACGGTTTCAATGCCGGATTTTTTAAGTTTTCGCAACAGTCCTGTTGTGAAGTGGAGTGATGCCGTCGGCGCGGCAATCGAACCTGGCGTTTTTGCGAATACGGTCTGGTAACAGCGTCGGCGTTCAGTTTTTGTAAGCGGCGAATTTTTTATGTATGGCGGTAACGGCGCATCGCCGTAGCGTTCAAGGAAATTTTTCAAGTTCATACGGCATACTGGAGTGAGAACGTGGTAGCTTCCTTCGCGATCACAAACGCGAAATGCTGGTTTATCATTAAAAAAAAGCACGTCGTTTGCGTTAATCGCGCGATCAGCGAGCACGCGAAAGCGTTTCCCTTTTAAGTCGATGAAAAGAATGCGAACTGCGCCGCCAGTTGACTTCGTAAGCGCGAGACGAGCTGGAACAACTTTTGTCTCATTAAAGACGAGCAACGCTCCTTTCGGAAGAAATTTCGGCAAATCGCGAAATACCGCGTCGGTTATACTTCCGTCACGCCGGTTATATACCATAAGCTTCGCGCTATCACGTAGCGAAGCGGGCGTTGAAGCAATGCAATCCGGCGGAAGCTTATAATCGTACCGCGCCAGAAGTTTTTTGAACTCTCGATCGCTCATAAAAGCCCTTTTCGAATCTTGGCCCGGATGCCAGCAACGAATTTATTGAAGTAAAAAAGATTGTGAAATGTTAGCAGCGTTCCCGCCGTCATCTCACGACTTCTGAATAGGTGGCAAAGATAGCTACGGGAATGATCGTGGCAGACGAAGCAGCCGCACTCCGGATCAATTGGTCTTTTATCTTTGAGATATGCCGATTTATTGATGTCAATTCGGCCGTTTGATGTAAATGCGGTTCCGTGGCGCGCGTAGTGGGTCGGCGCGGTGCAGTCGAATGTGTCTATGCCCTCTTTCACGATCCGCTCAATATCCCCGGGGTGGCCGATGCCGAGAAGATGCCGCGGCTTTTCGTCAGGAAGTTCATTTATGACCACTCGGAGCATTTTAGTCATTGTTGCCTTGTCATCGCCAAACTCGCCTCCGATGCCTATGCCGTCGAATTTCTGCGTGGCTATAAACTTCGCGCTTTCTTTCCGAAGATCAGCGAACTTTCCGCCTTGCACAACTCCGTACAAAACTTGACCCTTGACACTTGACTCTTGAACACAGATTCTCGCCCACCGATTTGTCCGCCGGAGCGCCGCGACCGTGTATTCACGATCGGCGATTGGAGACGTACACTCGTCGAAGGCAAAAATAATGTCAGCACCGAGCGCTTCTTGAATCGCCATAGACTCGCGCGGTCCAATAAAAAGTTTCTTGCCGTCAATTGGTGAGGAAAAATGTACGCCCTCGTCGGTAATTTTGAGAAATGACGGTTTTTGTCCAGCTTTGATTTTCCGGCCGGACTTTTCTTTTTCTTTCAAAATTTTGCCCATTCCATAATCACGCCCAAACCCGAGACTGAATACCTGAAATCCGCCGGAGTCGGTCATCAAAGGCCTCGGCCAGTTCATAAACGCGTGCAATCCGCCCATTTTTTCAATAACCTGCTCGCCAGGCCGCAGATGCAAGTGAAATGTATTTGCGATAAGCAACTGGCAACCAGCTTGTTCCGCAAGTTCATTCGTGAGCGCCTTCACCGCCCCTTGCGTCGCAACCGGCACAAGCGCCGGTGTTTCCACCTCGCCGTGCGACGTTTTTAAGATCCCCAGTCGCGCTCGACTTTTTGTGGAGTTTTTGAGAATAGAAAACTTAATAGCCATGGATTGAATTCTATGGTGTTCGATAAAATTTTCCAATAGCCAGATCGTTTTGTAATTCCAATTTTTTATCCGCAGTCTTCCAATAAACTCCATCAATAAAGTTTAGGACAAGAACCATAATAAGCTCCTATTAATTCAGCTTTTCGACGCGAATACCAATCAAACGAATTGCTTTTTTTTCTTGATTCTCCCGTTTATCAAAAAACGGCATGAGTAGTTTGAACGCCTCAAATTCCAGAATTATTTTTGAATCGGTCGGATCAGGCATTGTATGGCTGCGACTCTTTGTGACGAAATCCGCAAACCGAACAGTCACGACGATCGTGCTAAAAACCTTGAAACCGCTTTGCTTAAAACTTCTGAACACGCCATCTGAAAGCGCTTTAAGTCGCGCTGAAATAAAACCAGGATCGCGTGAGTCTATCTCGAATGTT
This sequence comes from Patescibacteria group bacterium, assembly GCA_038061855.1. Lineage (GTDB taxonomy): Bacteria > Patescibacteriota > Minisyncoccia > UBA6257 > 2-01-FULL-56-20 > JBBTYG01. The sequence goes on from JBBTYG010000012.1 coordinate 4,667, forward strand.
TCCTGTTCGCCGATGGATTTCGCTTCGTATTCTTCGACAATCGGCGAATCATCTATTCCACGGATTTTTCGATAGAGTTCCGCGCCCCAGACGCCAAGCAATTCTCGCAACTTTTCCTCGGAAAATTTTTTGAGATCCGCGACGCGCGCAACCTTTCCTCCAGAGGAGGATCCGCCTCCGGCGGACAATTTCTTAAATTTCTCTTCAGTCTTCGGCCCTATTCCCGGAATCTTTCGAATTGGAAGAGGCTCTAAAAAATTTTCCGCGTCTTTTTCTTCCACAACCGTGAGTCCGTCAGGTTTTTTCATATCCGATGCTATCTTCGCGATAAGTTTGTTCGGCCCAATACCGATTGAGCATGTGAGGTTTTCCTCCTTTTTTATTTCTTTTTTTATTGTTTCGCACAGTTTTTGCGCAGCTTCATATGCATTCGTAAAACTTAAGTCGAAATACGCTTCATCAACACTGGCTCGCTCCAACAATACTTTTTTATGGATCGCTTTTTTTATAATTTCCATGATTCGATCTGATGCCGCAGAATATTTTTTGAAATCCGGTTCAATAAAAATCACTTCCGGCTTTCCGGCTCTTTTCGCTTCTTCGGAATATCTCCACGCGGTAGAAATAGGTAGCGCAGAGCGAATCCCATATTCCCGCGCTTTGTAGTTCGCAGTTGAAACTATTCCGCGCCCCGCGCCGCCTTTCGGATCTGCGCCGACAGCGATCGGCAAGCCACGAAGTCGCGGGCGGTCGCGTTCCTCAACCGCAGCGAAGAAAGCATCCATATCAAGATGTGCAATTATTCTCATAAAACTAATGATACCTTATGAAAAATTTGAGAATAGATACATAACCAAGATTAAATCATATATAATTCTTTTCGAATCAGCTCCGAAATTTCTTGAAGCTCTTTTTCTGGCGTCTCTGCTCTGCTCCCCGGCCGATATAAAAACTTTCTCGGTTCATATTCCGTGATTCCTTCGTCCCCCGTTTTGCGCGGAATAAGATGTAGATGAAAATGCGGAACAGATTGGCCGCCTGCCTTACCATGATTCCACGCCTGATTAAATCCCTCCGCACCGAATAATTTCGTCAGAACTTTTTTTAACTGCGACTGTAATTCAAAAATCGCATCTCGCTCCCCTACGGTCAGATCTTCAAACGTCGCAACGCATCGAATTGGGCAAACCAAAAGATGTCCAAGACCCCCCATCCCCAAATACGTTCTCGCCGTGTTGCGAGAGATATTCTCATATCCGCGAGGCGCGACAAGGAAACTGTGGTTTATCCACTGCGACGCAGTCGCAACGAAGCGGGATGAGAATATCCCCGCAACCCAAAGGGATACAGTGAATTTCTGATAGCGCGGTGTCACTTCAGACTCGGAGTACATAAAGCACACCTTCGTCCTTGCTCCTTGCGCTATCAGAAATTCAGCAGTATCGCGGCCGAAGGTATTTGGGGATGGGGGTCTAACAATGGGGATGTTCGTTGGAAACGCCCACGCAAATTTATTGCGCGTAATTTCCTTCGATCTAATTTCCGACAATTCGCAAAACGCGCATTTCATGGAAGCATTACATCATCCTCAAAACGGAATATACCCCGACAATGGCCGCCGTTTCCGCCCGAAGCGTCAGATTACCGAGAGTCACGATTTTAAAATCCGACTTTTTTGCAAGCGCGATTTCTGCCCCAGTCCATCCGCCTTCAGGACCGACAAATACCCCCGCCGTGTGAAAATTTTTTCCGGCGAAATTACTTATGTCGTCTCCGCTGTAATGCAAAAAGAAATTCGTGTCATATACCGAAGCTTGGCGCAGGGCAAGCATGAGCGGCAACGGTTCGTGAAGAGTAGGAATAACACCTCTCCCCGATTGCTCGGCGGCTTCTCTAATAACTTTGAGCAGCCGTTCAGGGCGAACACTTTGTTTGACCGTCCGCTCGGAAATTATCGGCACTATTTCCGACACTCCGATTTCAGTCGCTTTTTCCGCAACTATTTCGGCATGTTCTCCTTTTAAGATAGAAACATAGAGCGCCACGGACCGCTTCGGCTCGCTTTCATTTTTAGAGATGCCCAAAATTTCGATTTCGGCGGAATTTTTGTCGAAAGAAATTATCCGAGCGAGTGCTTCGTTCAACTTTCCGTCGCAGAGCACAAGCTCGCTCCCAATCTCGAAGCGAAGCACGTTCCTCCACTGGTTTATAAGCTCACGATCTGAAACGGCAAAACGTTCTTTCCTAAGATCGAAATTGCCAAAAAATCTATGAAGGCGCATAGGATTTAGTAGTTAGAATTGACTGAGGTGATCTAAAATTTATTTTAAACTAATTCCTAACTCCTAGCCACCAACTACTCGCTTCACCGCTTGCAGCAGCAAAAACAGCGGAATTTCCTTTCTCGATTTATCCTCCGCGCCTGCTCGCGGACCGGGCCCGCTTTTTTTATGCGAAATCCATTCCTCAAGCGATTCAACTGCAAACCCAGCATTGCGCAATCCTTTAAAATAAATCTGTAACGATCTATGAAACGAGATAGTAAATTCGTCCGACCGATCGCCTGGATGCATTTGTATTTTCACCTTTGCCTCAGACATATATGAATCAATTCGGCGGTATTGCATCTTATTTTCCGCGTCCCATCCCCAACCAGACGCTTTTGGCACACGAAATGCAGGATGGTTCAATACTATATATAGGTGTCCGCCCGACTTAAGCACGCGACCGCACTCAATTAACGTCTCGTTTAACCGCTCAATATTCTGGAGCGCTAGAATGATCGTTATTTTATCAACGACCCCGTTACCGATGAAATCAAGCTTGTCTGAAGGCGCTATATAGTAGAGTATTTCTTTTTGTGAATGCTCTCGCGCCACATCAATCATAGCTTTCGAGACATCAACCCCAATCACATTCGCACCGAGCTTCTCAAATGTAGACGAGAAAAAACCTGGCCCACAGCCAAGATCGAGAATTTTTTCTCCTTTTTTTATATCGAGCACGCGAATTAAGTTAGGGAGAATCACATCCCGCTGGTATGTTCCCTCTTCTCCTAAAAGTTTTTCGTACCACTTCGCCGCCCTGCCCCACGATGTACTCTTCATTTGAT
>JBBTYG010000013.1:0-3152 GCA_038061855.1 Patescibacteria group bacterium
TGGAAATGTCCACGCGTCTATAGAACACTTACAAGCGCTCCTCAAGATGGCGGAGTTGGAGAAAATAGACAACGTGCGGCTACATCTCTTCGCTGACGGCAAAGATGTACCGCCGCGCACGCTAGAAACGCTATTGCGGGGCATCCCGAAAGAAAAAATCGCGACACTTACCGGCAGATACTACGCGATGGACCGAAACAAAAATTGGGCGCTTACGCGAATCGCGTATGAAAATCTTACAGGACAATCCGGATCGCTTGTCGCAAACGCGCGCCCAACAATTGAAGCGACATACAAACGCGGTCTTACCGAAGAATACCTCCCTCCTCTCCGTTTCGGAGAAAACAGAGCCATACAAAATAACGACGCAATTGTTTTTTTTAACTATAGGGAAGACAGCATCCGCCAACTTGCGGAGTCTTTTATTGTAGGCGGGTTTGGAGAATTTCCGGTCAAAGATTTTAAAAACATACACATCGCCACAATGACTCAATACGAAGAACGCTTCGCCGTGCAGGTAATTTGTCCGTCTGAAAAGGTTGAAAATCCAATCGGAAAAGTATTGAGCGACGCGGGCAAAACACAGCTCCGCCTCACGGAAACGTACAAATATGCGCACGTAACTTCTTTCTTTAACGGTTATAAGGAATCTCCTTTCCCTGGCGAGTATCGAATCGCAATACCCTCCATCACAACCGCCCGAGTCGAAGAACACCCGCAGCTGATGGCGGGACCGATAACCGACCGGCTTATTGACGCCGCGCAAAACCATGCATTCGATTTTATACTCGTAAACTATTCGAACGCCGACACGATTGCTCATTCGGCCAATTACGAGGCGGGACTGCGCGCGGTGGAAACGCTGGACAAAGAACTAGGGCGCATCTTAAAAGTAGCCATAAACTCTGAAACCGTGCTTATAATCACATCCGATCACGGGAATATTGAGGAGATGATCAACCCAGCAACAGCGCTTCCCGAAAGCCAACACGATGCAAGCCCCGTCCCTTTTTATCTCGTAGCGCCGGAATACAGGGGGAAGAAATTCGCGAATTGGAGAAATCTCTCTAGTGAAACCATGGGCTCAATCGCCGACGTTGCCCCAACCATTCTTGAGCTCATGAAAATCGAAAAACCAATAGAAATGACCGGAAGAAGCCTCATTGAAGGTATTATGTAATTAAATCTGCTTTAAACTTTCGGGGTTTTTATCTCGATTGATATAATTTTATAAATAATGTCCGGACACTCCCATTGGGCAGGAATTAAACACAAGAAAGGCATCACTGATCAGAAAAAAGGCAAGATTTTTGCAAAGCTGCTATCGGCGATATCCGCCGCCGCGAGATCCGAGCCGAATCCTGATTTTAATCCTCGGCTCCGCACGGCAGTTCAAAAAGCAAAAGATGTGAGCGTGCCGAATGACAAAATCGCAAGCGCCATCAAGCGTGCGTCCGAAGTAGGACAAAAACTGGAAGAATTGATTTTTGAGGCGTATGGCCCAGGAGGAACGGCAATACTCATTGAGGCGGTAAGCGACAATAAAAATCGCGCCATCTCCGACATAAAAAAAATAATTAGTGATTTCGGCGGTAAGTGGGCTGAGACAGGAAGTGTCCGATGGGCCTTTAAAGAATTGCCGAGAGAGGAAAGCGCAGGGTGGGAAGCAATGTTTTTTATAGACATTACTGAAGAGGACATGACAAAACTAAAAGTTTTAATTGAAGCCTTAAACGATCACGATGATGTACAAAATATTTACGCGAACGTTGACATGCCAGATGATACGCATGATAAATTTGGACGCTAATAATACTTATCAAACTACATGATTATTCTTGGAATCGACCCCGGTACTAGAAGAATAGGGTACGGCGTAGTGGAATACGCCGGCGGGAAAATTTCCTTCATTGACGCCGGACTCCTTAAAATTGAGTCGGTAAACGATCCTGAAGCTCTTCGTGAAACCAAAAAACAAATGGATAACGTATTTAAGAAATTCTCGCCATCCGTACTTTCCATTGAAAAACTATATTTTATGAAGAACCAGAAAACGGCCATTCAGGTTGCGCAAGCGAGAGGAGTGGTTATATCCGCGGCAACGGAATACGGACTTGAAATCAGAGAATTCGCGCCGAATGAAATAAAACTCGGGATAACTGGCTACGGGTTCGCGGACAAAAAAGGAGTCTTAAAAATGGTACGCCTCATACTGAACAAGCCGGAGCTTGACATTATAGACGACGCGAGCGATGCTCTGGCTGCTGCTATTGTCGCCTGTAAACGCCGCATTGCAGAAACCTAGACGTTACTGACTTATGCCGTTTTGGGGTGTGGATTGACATATTTGTTTGATAAAATATACTTTCTAAAATTGCGATTAAATCCTAAGAAAGGTCGAAGGGAAAATAGACACCATGGTTGAAGAATTAATTAAATTAAAGTCTGCCCGCGGTGAATTTATCGAATCCGCTTTTAGGGGTTTTGGCGATGAGGACGAAGATGGGAAAATAGAAGAACTGCCGCTCGATGAGAATCTTGACGAAGATAAAACACCAGAAAGCTCGTCAGACGAAGAGGAGGAGGAATTCTAGTGCGCCGCGTCCATATTTGAATTAAAACAGCTCTTGCAACCCGTGCTTAGGCGCAAGCAAAGAGCTGTTTTTGGTTGATAATGAGGTATTACGCTGACTTGCAACAACGGCTTTCTGTGCCCGAGTGTAATATCATACGGAGCGGCATGCCGAAGTAGCGCCTTCATTTCCTCTGAGGTATATTGGAGTTGGAACAAAATTGCTCTCTCCCATAATATCGAATTTGTGCGTTGTTGCGCAAAATTTGAGATAATAAAATTCTGGATAAATAGTAAAAATCGCACTTTCCAGCATGCAGAGAAGAATTAAAAAAAATATTAAGAGGCTAGTTTTTTTATGCTCCGGGCTTTTATGCGCAGGAATGCTCACGAGCGTATTTCTTTTGTTTTATTTCTCAAGAGATTTGCCGACCATTGAACAAATTTCGTCGAGACAGGTGAGCCAATCAACGAAAATTTTTGACAGGACTGGCGCGGTTCTTCTTTATGAAATAAGCAGCGGCCAGGAGCGTACGGTGGTTCAGCTTGAAAACATACCAAAGTACTTAAAAGATGCCAC
>JBBTYG010000014.1:0-5149 GCA_038061855.1 Patescibacteria group bacterium
TGCTTACGTATACGTTCTTGAGAGCCGACTTTGATATTTTTTTTACTTCATGAAAAACACGGTTAATTGACTGAGAAACTTCCGCGATATCAACGATAACTCCTTTCCGAAGGCCGAGCGATGGCTCTTTAAAAACAGTTTTTAGCATCGGCTTCCCGTCGCAATTCTCTATAAGCGCGACTTTAAGCGATGAAGTTCCGACATCTAATCCCGTAACAAAATTTGATGACATTTTAAAAATTCTTTATCCCGTATCTCGGAAAATCTTTTCGCATATTTTCCGTTCGAGAGCTTCCATACGTAGGATATCATTTTTTTTTGAATGTGAGTAGCCCATAAGGTGCAAAATCCCATGAATGAGCAGATGTGCGAGTTCCATAAATCCGCGCGAGGCAAGGTATTTGTTTACATACACTTCCCCAAGCACTTTTTTCTTCGTTTCCGGATGAGGAAAGCCTGCTGGCTCAGCGAACGAGAGGACGTTGGGCGTATGGCTAGGCCTTCGTATTCCCGCTTTTTTCTCCAATTCCCGCATTTCTTTTGCGCTCAAAAGAAAAATCTCAATTGAATAGTTATCAAAAGAAAGATATGAAAGTGTTTTTTGAGCGACCACTAAAAGACGGCCTCTGAGTTGACGAAATCCGCGCACAGCCGGCATCGTGTCAATTTTTAATTCGCTCTTTTATGACTTCTGCCACAAACTTCCCGTCAGCTCTCTCCTTCATCTCCTTCATCGCTTCCTTCATAATTGAAGCAAAATCAGTACGCCCCCGAGAAATAAGCTTTTCAATAATTGTTCGTATCTCGCTTTGATCCAACTGCTTCGGAATATACGCCTCAATAATAGCTAGCTCTGCTTCTTCGCTAGAAACCAAATCCTCCCGTCCACCTGTTTTAAAAAGGCGGATCGCCTCTTTGCGCTTCTTAAACTCTTTTTGAAGCACGGAGTTTATTTCCTCGTCAATGAGCTCCGCAGGTTTGCCTTGTCCCTGCTTTTCTTTCTCTTTGCTCTGAACCTCGGACAATATAAATCTCAAAACACCGGTTTTTATCTTATCGCCGGCTTTCATAGAAATTTTAAGGTCCGACTGCAAATTTTCCTTTATACTCATACCTGATCTACGCAATCCCAAGCTTTCGAGCTCGATCGATTTCTTTCTTTTTTTTATCCTTTTGAAGCGCCGAGGCCTTCCGCTTGATACGACTTACCGTCCGCGCATAGAAAAGTCTTCGACGCGCTTCTTTAAGCACTCCGCTTCGCTTAATTCTTTTAGAAAAATTAAACATAAGCGCGCTTGCCGACTCGCCTTGTTTTCTTTTAACTTCTATTCCCATATTTTTATTTTGGTAAACCCCGTAATTATAGCTCAATCTAATTCGATCATGTATCACTATTAATTCTAGCGCGTATTGCCCAGCTCGCGCCATCGCTTCTTGATCTCCACCACAATTCTATCTAAAGGAAAGTTTTCTTGCAACCCAGTCCGCATATTTCGTAGAATGACGCTGTTCTCATAAATTTCCTTCTGTCCTAATATCAACGCAAGCGCCACTCCTTCTTTGTCGGCAGATTTAAGTTGGGCGCGCAAGGATCCCTTAGCAAGTGATTCTGATACTGGGATGCCCTCCGCCCATAGGTCTCTAATCAACCCCAACGCCTTCTTTTTTGCGGAATCTCCAGCGTGCATAAGATACACCCTTTTGACAAACTTCATAGGAAGCTTCACGTTCTGAGCTTTCATTACTGATACAATCCGCTCAACGCCGCATGACCAACCAACCGCAGGCGTAAGATGGCCACCCAATGCTTCCATGAGATAATCGTACCTGCCTCCGCCGCCGACCGCGCCGACACCTCCGCCTTCCCCTTCGATGAAAACTTCGAACACCGTGCGATTATAATAATCTAGACCGCGCACCAGTTGGTGATCGAAAGCATAGGATATTTTGAGCTCATCGAGATATTCCAAAACGCTCTTAAAATGAGAACTGCAGGTAGTACAAAGCTTATCCAAAAAATTTGGCGCTTCAGTTCTTATATTCACGCATGACTCGTTTTTACAATCCAGCAGACTAAGCGGATTCGTTTTGAGTCTGTTCACGCAATCGGCGCACAATTCTCCTTCTTTGTTTTTGAAGTAATTGAGAAGTTGTTTTTTATAGATCGGCCGGCACACCCGACACCCGATAGAATTTATTTTCAAAGAAATATTTTTTATTCCAACTTCTTCGAGTAGGCACGTTAATATCAAGATGGATTGCGCATCGTGTATTGGATCATTCATTCCTCCAAGAATGTCGAATCCTAGCTGTGTAAATTGCCTGTAACGGCCGAGTTGAGGCCTGTCGTGCCTGAACACTGGGCCAAAGTAATATAGTTTTTGGGGTTGGCCAAGACGAGAGAGGCTATGCTGCAAATACGCCCTGCATATTGAAGGCGTAAATTCCGGGCGAAGCGCAAGCAGATCGCCGCCCTTTGTCTTTAGGACGTACATTTCTTTCTCAACTATATCCGTTCCCTCGCCGGTTGTTTTTCTAAACAAGTCGGCATATTCCAAAATCGGCGTGTCAATTTTTGAAAAATTGAAAAAACGGACGATGTCGCGCGCTACCGACTCAATCCGTTCCCAATAAGGCTCTTCGCTCGCAAGCAAGTCGTGCATCCCCTTCGGCGCTTGAATGAACCTTGAAGTGTCGCCTCTTTTTGCCTTATCTTTTTTTGGATTCATCCCGCTTAGTTTTATTATTAGTTTTGATACTTAGGCGCCGCAAACGTTTTAAAATCGTTTATTGGCCATAATCTAAGGCGAACCAATCCGACTATTTTGTCCTTCTTGAGCGGTCCCCAGTTTCTTGAGTCGAAACTGAATGATCTGTTATCCCCAAGAACAAGGTATTCATCCGATGCAAGCTTAAACGGGGACCTCTCGCTCGGCACAAACGGCTGAGGAAGATATTTCTCATCAAGTACTAATCCCGGCGGCTCGCATGAATTTGAATTGAAGACTGTGATTTTAGAATCTCCAAGCACGACACACTCATTAGGCAAACCGATGATTCTTTTGATAAAATAAGTTGAGGGATCGCCTGGATACCCAAACACAATAACCTCTCCTCTCTCCGGAGCCCTAAAGCGATAAGTAAGTTCATCCACAAGGAGATAATCTCCGTTAGAAAACGTCGGGATCATGCTCAAGCCGCTCACGAGGAATGGCTGAACAAGAAAACTTCGTATAACAAAAACCGCCACGATGGCAACGACCGCAATTTCGAGAATCTCGAGAACTGAAGAAAAAAAATTTCGCATAACAAGATTCTAACGATTATACCTTGGAGTTATATAACTAATCAAGGACATTGGGGAAAATTTGATTTAACATGGAAACTGCGGGAAAAGGAAAATTAGAAAACATATCGCTCATCGCCGGACTAGGCAATCCCGACGCCGAATACGAAAACACGTATCACAATGTCGGAATGCGCGCGATTGATTTTCTATTGGAAAGATGCAGACCTGATGCACTTACTAAAAAAGTGAAATTGGTTCGTGGATTTTTTGAATATATCGGAATACATCAGACAATCTTTATAAAACCTATTGTGTTTATGAATGAATCTGGAAAAGCGATAGCGAAAGCCCTGCGTTTCTTCAACGTAAAACCAGAGAATATGGTCATCATCCATGACGACAGCGACTTGTATGTCGGAGACTTCAAAGTGTCTTTCGGGTCAGGATCGGCTGGCCACAAAGGCGTCGAATCACTAATAAGTCAGCTTGGGACAAAGAATTTTTTCCGGGTACGCATAGGGATACGCACGCCGGAAGAAAACAGAAAACGCCGGAAAAGGGCATCTGAATTAGTATTGGAAAACATAACGCCGGAACACCAGAAACAATTCATTAAGATATTTGAGAATATGAAGGATTGGCTTGAAAGAAAAAAGCTATTGATTTAAATAGAATGTAATCGAGAAACTGATACCAGTAACCGCCTTGCGGATATCAGATAAATTGAGGTTTATATTCTTAAACCCCGCATCTCCGGCAAGGGCGTTTTTAAATGCCGTGAGTTTATCCTCGGATCTCGCCTCGCCACTTACAAGTATGGGAACGCTTGAGCCTCGAAAATTGATTTGAGCAACCGTTATGCCGACTGATTCAGAAATACCGCGGATTTTTTCGATTAGTCTGCTTTTGGAAACTTGCGATGCCCTTACGGCACTAAAAAGCGAGGTTAAACGATTAAATTCCTGAGCGCGAGCTTGAAGTATTCTACCCTCTTCTAATCCGCTATTTCCTAAACTAAAAAGCGACTGAGACCGGAGTCCGGAACGAGTCTGCGCAAGGAACAAATAACTCAAGAAAAAAACGCAGAGAAAAAGCCCCAAAGCCGCCGGCATGAGCACCCTCCAAAAATCCAAAAACAATACAACTTGTTCCTCGTGAAATTCCTCCTGCGCGCCGATACCCAACAAACTCAATTCCCTATCCTGCGAACGAGGACTCTCCCCCCGGAAGCCGCATCCCAAAGCAACATGCCATTCTGGAGTAATTCCCTTGTCTTTAAATATAAGTTCCAGAACAAGGAATGAAAAATTATCTGCAATAATTTTTTTTGTTTCATCTTTGAGCGCGGCCGCCGAGATAACCACTTCCGAGAGAGAGTCTATCCAGTGCTGATTGTAGAAATTAACAACTTGACGGAGACTTCGAATGACCTCCGATTCAAAAGCCTGGGGCGATATTGCGCCTTTCTCGTCAGCAATATCGCGCCACGGGTTAAAGTATTCAAAATAAAGCTGACCCTGACGAATAATCAAGAAATCAATCCCTGAATTATCGATATGTATAAGCACATGCGACTTATTCATATCTATGCCCATTTGCGACCCTTCTTCTCTTAAAAACCGAGTCAGGGCCAACGCACGGGACTCGATGACAACTGGTATAAAATCCGCCGCAAGGAGAGCCTTTGTAATTTCATCGACAACGGCACGATCAATAAACGCGCTCAAAATCTCAAGTTGAAGCGAACCCTGATTTTCCCCGACTTTCTGCCACCCGGAATACGCCCGAGACGTATCCATCGGAGAAACCATTTCTATATTGAGCTGTATCGCCCGATCAAGATTTTCTCCTTTGATAATC
>JBBTYG010000015.1:0-9531 GCA_038061855.1 Patescibacteria group bacterium
GATTTCAAAATCAGCTGAATTATTATTCGTATCCTGCAGAGCGCCGCCGGAAAACCTTCTGGACAAAATTTCGTTTACGCCTGGGTTTATAGGATACGCAATCCCCTCAACATAGGGACTCGCATGCCCCGACCCCCATGCTAGCGCATCAATAATTATGCCATTCGGATCAAAAAGAGCGATGCTGTTGTCGGCGGCAAGCGTCTGAGTGCTCGATGAGTTTGCGCCCGCTATCGCATCAAACGCGTTCGAAGAATTTGCCCACACAAAATATCCATGCGATTGAATCACGCTCCCCGCAGGAAATACCCGCAGAGATGAATAGCTCGCCCCCGAAACAGTTTTTTTTCTCAACTTCCAGCCGTCAAGACCAACGCTTGAATTTCCTTGGTTATATATTTTTATAAAATCATGCGTTGTGGATACGCCCGCGATCTGAACTTCCGCGATAAGAATATTTTTTACAAGAGGGGCTTCCGACGAAGTCTCGCTAGCACCTTCGGAATACGATCCGGAAACAATGTTTGCCGACCCTGGCAGAAAAACGATCGCATCTCCGGATTTTACCTCTTCAGAATTTTTTTCCGTTTTCAATTCCGTTCTTTCCAGATTCGAAATCTGTTTTTCTAAAACCGACCGATTAAAACCTTGCGTTCTGCCTCGGGAATTGGATACGGCGCTATCCGAACTCGACGCATGCTGCGCTATGGCAAAACGTTCCGCTTGAAGATCTATTTCTGCGACAAGTTTTCCAAGCCGAGGCGGGAAAAATGTATCAGATAAGCTCCGAGAAAAAATCGAGCCGGTTTCATGGAAAAAATCACGTATGCCGGGCACGAACAAAAGAATAAAAATAACAATCCCTCCGACAAAAAAGGCAACTGGGACGATGATGATCTTTTTCTTCGGCCAAGTCTCTCCGATAGGGTCATCTGTCAAGCCCTCTCTTGAATCCATGTATGTACACAACCTTATCAAAACCAGCTCCGACAGGTCAAGAAGATTGATTACGCGAAGAAATGGCGTTTTTCGCAAAAAATGCGGCTATTTTTCCTACGCCTCGAATGCAAAATGCATATATGGACGCATGCAATTAAATAAAAATCCTTTTAATCATTGAGATTTTTCCAATTTTCTTCGCGCGCCACTCCAAAAAGAAGAAATTTTTGAAACATTTGACACGCAAGAGACATCTGTGTCGAGGTTTCAATTTTTTCTTAAAAAATTTTTCGGCGCTATGAAAAAATCGAAAGTTATCCACACCTCTTGCGCGTAAGCAATGTTAAAATTTATAAGCACGTGTCGAAACAAATTCAAAAAATTATAAAAAATCTCTCCGATGTTTTTTTCAAAGAAAGCTGAGTTCAAGGAGGTGCGTAAGCGGGATGGCCGATTAGTCGCGTTTGATGAGCCAAAAATCACGAGCGCGATTTCGCGCGCGATGCAGGCAACTGACGAAGGCAACGCAAAAGACGACGCCGAAAAAGTTTCGCAGGCGGTCGTGGAAGCTCTCGCGAAAAAATTTAAAAAGGAGCATGTTCCAACCATTGAAGAAATTCAGGATATTGTAGAAACCCAGCTGATTCTGTCGGACTTTCCGAAAACCGCGAAGGCGTACATCCTTTACCGGAAAGACAGGGCGGAAATCAGAGAGATGAAAAAATCCGTTCCAGAGCGCGTTGTGGAACTCACGCGCGAAAGTAAAAAATACTTCCGCAATCCGCTTTCAGAATTTATCTATTACCGGACATATTCGCGTTGGATTCCGGAAGAAGGCAGGCGAGAAACCTGGATTGAAACCGTTGACCGCTATATGAGTTTCATGAAGGAAAATCTTGGGAACAGATTGAATGACGTGGAATACGCGGAGGTGCGGGAAGCAATCCTACGCCAAGAAGCTATGCCTTCGATGCGCCTTCTCCAGTTTGCGGGCAAGGCGGCTCGAAGCACAAATGTCGCCGCATTTAATTGTTCATATGTTGCCCCATCGAAAATCGAGGATTTCGCCGAGATTATGTATATCTCGATGTGCGGCACCGGAGTCGGTTTTTCCGTTGAGGGCCAAACCGTGCAAGGACTTCCTCAGATAAAAAAACAAACCGGCAAAAAACTTTCAACGCACGTTATCGCGGACAGCAAGGAGGGTTGGTGCGATTCGGTAACTCTTGGACTCAAAACCTGGTTTGAGGGAAAAGATATTGATTTTGACTTTTCCCAGTTGCGTCCTGCTGGAGCGCGGCTAAAAACAATGGGAGGGAAAAGTTCTGGTCCCGAACCGCTCCGCTCGCTTCTCGCGTTTGCCCGAAAAAAGATTCTTTCTCGACAGGGTCGGCGCCTATCCAACATTGATGTCCACGACATTTGCTGCAAGATCGGCGAGATAGTCGTCTCCGGCGGCGTTCGCCGAAGCGCGATGATTTCTCTCTCCGACCTCGATGACCCGGATATGCGATCCGCGAAGACTGGCCAGTTCTACTTCACGGAATCCCAACGGACAATGGCCAATAACTCCGCCGTATATAATGAAAAACCGAGTTCGACGCAATTTTTAGAAGAATGGATTTCATTGGCGAAAAGCGGCACCGGCGAAAGAGGCATTTTCAACCGTGGCGGCCTTGTTTACCAAATGCCTGAACGGCGCAAAAAAATCCTTAAACAAGGAATATCGAAAATAGGAACGAACCCTTGTGGCGAGATCCTGCTTCAGCCAAAGGAATTCTGCAACCTCTCGGAAATCGTCGCACGCGCCGAAGACACGGAGGAAACACTCATGAAAAAAATGCGGATCGCCACGATTTTGGGAACATATCAGTCAACGCTTACAAACTTCCCCTATCTATCAAAGGAATGGAAGAAAAATTGCGAAATAGAGCGGTTGCTTGGGGTATCCATTACAGGCCAGTGGGATTCCGCCGCAGTGCGCGATGAAAACACTCTCCGTAAACTACGCGATTATTCGATTGAAACTAATAAAGAATACGCCTCGCGATTCGGAATTAATGCGTCGGCCTCCATCACATGCGTGAAACCTTCCGGCAATCTTTCACAGACCGTAGATTCTTCTTCTGGAATCCACCCGCGGCACGCGAAATATTATATCCGCCGCGTCCGGATTGCCGTCACCGACGCTCTGTTTCAAATGATGAAAGATCAGAAAGTCCCCTACTTCCCAGAAGTCGGACAGTCGCTTTCCGCGGCAAACACGTTCGTCATCGAATTTCCAGTAAAGTCTCCCGATACCGCAGTTACAAAAGACGATCTTACGGCTCTTGACCAGCTCGAGTATTGGAAAAAAGTGAAAATAAATTATACCGAACACAATCCGTCGGTAACGATTTCAGTCGGCAATAATGAATGGATCGAGGTCGCGCACTGGCTCTATAAAAATTGGGATATGATCGGCGGCCTGTCGTTCCTGCCGCGCGAGGATCACTCATATCTTCTCGCGCCGTATGAAGAAATCACGAAAGAGCGATACGAAGAATTGGCGGCGAAACTTCCTCCAATCGATTTTTCGCAAATTCTTCTCTACGAAGAATCGGATTCGACGGATGTTAAAAAAGAGCTGGCCTGTGTCGGCGGCGTCTGTGAAATAGAAGAGGCGGTACTTACTAAGAAATAACGCGTGGCGACAGCCCCTTCTGGGGCAAACCTCTGGTCTCTCCAAAAGCCCCTTTCGGGGTTTTTGGTTTATGTTGAAAAGTGGTTGAAATAACACAGAGATTTCTGTTACAATTTTATCTGCGGCAAAAACCGCAGGCACCAGCTCGTTGAAACAAAAAAGAATATTAGAAACCCAAGCTCCCCGGTAGCTCAGTGGTAGAGCAAATCCCTGTGGACGCATCTTGTTTGCCACATTGGTATAATTATCTCATGGCAGATAAGAGAACGTATGCCGACCGACGAGAAGAATTAATCCGCGCAGTAGCTAAACGGCGAAGAAAGATTAAAACACTCGCAATCGCCTATAAAGGCGGAAAATGCCAAATCTGCAGTTATTCAAAATACCAGGGCGCGCTTGACCTTCATCATAAAAACCGAAGTGAGAAAAATTTCTCAATCGGCGATAAAGGTTATACGCGCTCGTGGGAAAAAGTAAAAACAGAATTGGATAAATGTGTTTTAGTATGCGCTAATTGCCACCGCGAACTCGAAGGAGGTATAACGCAGCTTCCCGAAGTAATTCGGGTTGAAAAACGAGGTGAATTCGGGGAAACCCCAAAGCGTTAAAATCGGCAGGGCAATCCCGAGCCAAGTTCCGACATGGGTCGGAAAAGGTGTAGAGACTATCCTTTTACAGGAGTACTCCCCGACAATAGGCCGTCGGGGCGGAAGCGCCTCGCTCCCCTCGCGGGAGATGATATAGTCCGTCCCTTTTGGAAACATAAGGATAAACGTAAGGATAAGGTCGTAGGTTCGAATCCTACCCGGGGAGCTTGGGTTTTTAACTAAGTGCAGGAAAATATAGATTTTAGTTATATATGAAGATACTATGCAGATTCGAAATTTTGTTCGACCCCCTACCCGTGGAGCAAAATCGCATGATACAAGTTTGAGATTTTAACACTTCGCTCTTGTGATGGTTTTTTATATAATGACACTTATGAATGCCTACGATTGGTACTCGCAACTCATCAAACCATCATGGGCGCCTCCGTTTTGGGTTTTTGGTCCAGCATGGACACTTCTGTATGCATTGATCACCATTTCTTTCGGCAAAGTGTTTTTAATGGCGTGGAAAAAAGAAATTGCGATTGTGGTATTATTTTTTACTTGCGGCGGCCTGGGTTTTGATTGCAATCGTGTTTGATTATTTTTTCCTCGTTAAAACATTCAAACCAGCGGACGGATATTACAAATTAGATGTGTATTTGTATTACGTTTTAACTTTCTTCTTGCCTCTTTTTGTTGGCTGGCACAAAAAACACGATAGAACTGGACACGCATATTTAGACGTGTTTATATCTTACCTGTAAAACGATTGTCGTATTACCCCTAGCCGCAAGGGAGATGCGGAGTCCGTATATTGAAAATTGAAAGGCTGTAGTTATGGAAACTGAAACTAACTCCGAGAAGAATTCTGCTGGAAACTTCAAGACGCATATCATCGCAATTGAGCGCGGCATCAAAAAAGACAAACGTGCTCTTGCGAAATTTATCCTGCTCGAGGAACGCTCGAGGAAAAAATGGACGAAAGGCTATCACGATTTCATGCAAGCGGCCAGGCAATTGGCTGACCTGAAAATCCACAATACGAAGAGGGAAGACCGCTTGAGGAAAAAAATTGAGAACTGGCCGGCGGATACCGCTCGATTGACTCAAGAGCGGGATGCTCACCGGAAACAGATCGAGCACGCAAAGGAGGAATTGACCAAGCTCGGAACCAGGCTGGCAACGCTCAAAGAGCAAGAAATCAACGAGATAAAAACTGTCGACGACATCGTAGTTCAGGTTTTTGGGCTCAATGCCGCAGTTGTACAAGCATCGGTCGCCCGGGAAGACTGCCTCAAACGACACGTTTTCCCCCGCCTCATCGACGAGCGCGGGAATTTACGGCGTCAAGTCAGCTTTACAAGCTCGAACGGACTTCGTCGGGTCGTTGCAATGGTCAACACCATGACAATCATCAAGGGAGATCTCGCCGCAGAGGCAAAACAAGAAATTCAGCGCTTTTTCGAGCGCTTCCAGAAACCCGCGAAAATCGATCCGAATGTGGATGCGTTATATGAACTAACGCGGCAGTTGCTCGTTGAGAAAACCGATTTTAAGGTGGGTCCCGATCTCTATCGTTTCTTGGCGATGGAACTGGATGCCGAAATATTCCCCGAACTCGCCCGCGCGCAGACACTTTTGCGCCAGAGCATAAGATCCGAGAGAACGACGTCGTACATCCGAATCTACGAGCGAAAAAGTCGCGCAGATAACTGGGAAGTTGTCCCGCAATCATAAACAACACCTTTAACAACATTCAAAGCCGCTATGTCTTTTTTGACCCCTGGCGGCTTTGTCACACAAAGATTCAATATGCTTAACATGAAGCCAGACAAAGAATAGATATAATGAATTATAAATATTACAATATCAACTTAACAAAGAGTGATTCAGTCTGAACAAAACAATAACAGCTTGTAGATAGCTACTGTCGTTGTAGCGTTATACTTATTTTAATATGCACTCGCAGCCGGTTAAAAATATAAAGCCTCGTGGAAATATCGTGATCTGGCTTAAAAACTCGCAGAAAGAAACGTTCGCGCCAAGTTATCATAAATCAGATTCCTATAATGAACTCGCGCGCGCGCTTGCGGCACAGCACAATCTTTTCTTCGCATTTGATGCCGGGAGCTACAAGGGAAACGATATCTTTGAGCCAGTCTCTGATTACATTAGTGGCGCTATCATGCCATCCACGAAACAAATAACCGCCGACGTAATCTATAATCTCGGGAATATTCCGGACGAAGACGTTAAGACGCTCCGCGCAGGAATCACAAACACTCCCGCATTCAAAAATTTTTGCGCTTCGAAATGGGACACATATCAATATCTCCAAGAATTCTCACCACAAACTATTCCTGTAGCTACGGAGAAGGAATTCGTATCCGCCACAGAGCGCATAAAAACCAATACTATTGTTTTCAAGCCGAACACCGGCACAAATGGAATTGGTGTGCGCATATTTGAAAAAGACAATATGCCATTCGACGAAGAAATTAAGTCGGACATCAGAAAAGGCGCGATACTCCAGGAATTTGTGGACACGAAAAATGGAATTGCTCATGTCTGCGATTCATATCACGATCTCCGAATTGTCACTATCAATGAAACAATAGCGCTTACACATGTGCGCACGCCAGAAACGGGAAGTCGCATCGCGAGTTACCAGCAAGGGGCTACGATTCGTGAGCTTGCTTTAAGTATGTTGCCAAAAGAAATCATTTCTTTTTATTCGGAGGTACATAAAAAAATAATCGCCCGCTTTCCGAAGTCAATGTATTCGATGGATATTGGAATGGGACCGAATGGCCCGCGCTTGTTCGAGCTCAATGGGCATACGGCTTTTCCATGGCCTGATTTTGAATGCAAAACTTTCTTTATAGAAAACTTAGTTGCTCACATTGAGAGCTTTTTACGCCCGCAATACAAATGATTATAGAAGATAGAGGAAAAGTAGACCTATAAAACAGTACTATACGAAGGCAACCAATCCATAAGCTTTTTGCGATGCTTATCAATTGACCACTCAGCTCCGCGCTTGAAAAGCATCGGATGCAGTTCCTGAAATATTTTCAATATTTTGACTGCTGGATGCGGAAAATCAACGGGAATGTTTTTGTTGTACGATTCCATAAAAACTAGAAGAGATGTTCTAATTTGGTTGCGTTTTAGTTCGTCGCTTTTCCGTATCATCATACATGCGATGATAACAAAAAATTTGATAATAATCAAACCTTGGTTTATATAAACGACAATGCAAAAACAAACCTCTAGCTTTCATCACTTTCATCGTCTGAATCTTCCAATTCATCTTCGGAAGAAACGGCGCGCGATCGCGAAGTGGCCTCGCCTCGCTGGAGCTTCGGCGAAGCGGGCGCGCGATCGGGATTCCGATTCGCTTTCCGTAGAAGTTCGCGCCGCACAAGCTGCGCTTTTCTTTTGTCCAAAGCCGGAAGCACGATCTCCGAAGGCGCGGAATTGCCGCCGCCGGTGCT
Source organism: Patescibacteria group bacterium (assembly GCA_038061855.1). Classification (GTDB taxonomy): domain Bacteria; phylum Patescibacteriota; class Minisyncoccia; order UBA6257; family 2-01-FULL-56-20; genus JBBTYG01. The sequence goes on from JBBTYG010000015.1 coordinate 7,710, forward strand.
TGTCATAATAATTAGATGACCGACTCCTATGGCGCGATCGAAAATGCCGCACTTCACCGTCACATACTGTATTTGATGGTATACAATCCCCATCTCGTGCTTCACAAAGTACCCGCGAGTCACGTTAAAAAATTCCTCGTCGAACCGGAACGAATATCCGCGGTATTCAAAAAAACTGCGGAGAAAAATGAATACCGCAAGCCCAATCCACAATAAGACCAAAATGTTAAGCCCATAATCAGTCCAATCGCGATATAGAAGCGGCACGCGTTCTTTTTGCGTCCACAGCCCCGCGATCACGACGGCAAAAACGATCGGCCACATTAAACGGCGGCTTAAAAAAAGCAGAAATGCCCGCGTGCCTAGGCGATGAGTTTCGGATGAATCCATATCCATATAATTATTGCATAAATTTTCCACGCCTTCTACAAGGCAAAAACAGAGCGAATGTTAGCGACGGAAGCATAAAAGATAGCTTATTTTCCGATTCTACGGGTATACTACTATTATTATGTTGATAGATAATGTCACTATTAAAGTGTCCGCTGGGCGGGGCGGCAAAGGCGCCGTCGCTTTCAGTAAAATAAAAATGTCTCTCGGGCCAACGGGTGCGTCCGGCGGCAATGGAGGAAGCGTCTATCTTGAATCCGTAGCTGATCTCGGCGCTCTTCGGCGGTTTCGCGCGAAAAAAGTGTTTTCAGCGGAACATGGGCGCGACGGGCGCGGTTCATTTCGCGACGGGCATCGCGGAGAAGATCTGGTTCTGCCAGTTCCCAGAGGCACGGTAGCGCACAACCTAACCGCAAAAACGGATCATGAACTCACTGCGCTCGGCGAGCGCTTACTTGTGGCAAAAGGCGGAAACGGAGGTAAAGGAAACTTCCACTATCGGTCTTCGATAAACACGTCGCCAAAAGAATTCCAACTTGGTCTGCCCGGAGAAACCTGCGAGTTACAACTAGAGCTCAAACTCATAGCCGACGTCGGCCTTGTGGGATTCCCAAACATAGGAAAATCAAGTTTCTTGAACGCTGTAACAAACGCCCAGAGCCGCGTTGCTAACTACGCATTCACTACGCTTGAACCGCACCTCGGCGCGTATGAGGGCCTTATGCTTGCCGACCTTCCGGGCCTCATAGAAGGCGCGTCATCCGGAAAAGGCCTGGGGATAAAATTTCTCCGCCATATCGAACGAACGCTGATATTATTTCACTTCATTGATTCGACCACTGTCGACCCGCTCGCCGATTATAAAACTCTCCGCCGCGAACTTGGCGCATACAATCCCATTCTTCTTGAAAAACCGGAGTATATCATCATTTCGAGAATTGATTTGATTGATTCGGGCCGCCTTGCGGAAATAACGCAGGCGCTCGCCCCGCTTAATAAAAAAATTATTCCGCTCTCGATTAAAGACAAAAAGCGAATGACTGATGCGCGGAAAGCGCTTGATCAAATTGTTAAAGATATTACCGTAGTTCCGGCAACGAATAATCTGATTCACGGGCGCGTTTAAAAACGCCTACAATGATCCTTGGTTTATTTGCTCAAACAAAAAAGCCCGTGGTGTCTCTCGAGGGTTACTCGATGGATCCACTGACGGCTTGTGTTTTTCAGATTCCGGCTTTTCCTTGATCCTTTTAGGCATCCCTCCAGTAATTCGGGAGGTTTTCAGTCAATACCATGTCATGCGGATGCGATTCAGCAATGCCAGCCATAGATAACCGATGAAAGTCGGCTTTGGCTTGCAATTCTTCGATGCTCTCCGCCCCAACATATCCCATTCCTTACGCTTGACGCTACAGGCCAGAACGGATATCAT
>JBBTYG010000016.1:0-2906 GCA_038061855.1 Patescibacteria group bacterium
GCCTCATTCGGGGTTCTGCTGGAAATGAGTCCGAACTTTTTGGTATAATGACCACTGGCAAGCGAAAATGGTGGTTGTGGACCAGAGGGGAATCGGACCCCTGACCTCTACTTTGCAAAAGTAGCGTTCTACCACTGAACTACTGGCCCATACTGCTTTTGGTTACACCGTATCGAAATTTATGTCCCGTAGGAACCTAAAAAAGAAAATATTGCGATTTATATCAAAAAAGCTTAAACGGTAAAACGCGGAAATATTTTCGTTTCCTACGGGATATGCTACAATAAGTTTACTATGGATACAAATAAAGCCAAAAATTATTTTTGGGTTTTTCTCGACATACTCATCGCGGGTATTATTTTAAACCTTGTTTTATTTGTGATGCCGACGATAAGGAATTTCGGCAATTCGCTTGGAGTAGTAAGAACAGTCACCGTTTCCGCCGATGGAAAAACTGTCGCTACTCCGGACATAGCGCTTTCTTCGTTTTCGGTTGTTTCCCGCGGCGTGAATCAAGAAGTTCTTTCTGCGACTAACAACAAAAAAATTTCCTCAGTCATAGATTTTTTAAAGTCCGAAGGTATCGATGGCAAGGATATTCAAACGACCGGGTATAATTTATCGCCCGATTACCGGTATGATTCCAAAGAGGAACGGAGTTATATTACCGGATATACGTTTGCTCAAACCGTAAGCGTGAAAATGAGGGATTTCAAAAAAATTCCCGCGATCTTGGGAGGCCTTACGCCGTTAGGCGTGAACCAAATCGGCGGAATTACATTTAGTGTTGAGGAGCCGGAAAAGTTTTTAGCAATAGCGCGAGCTGACGCAATTAAAAAAGCAGGCGATGAGGCATTTCAGATGGCAGAATTATCCGGAGCGCGCCTCGGCCGCGTTGTAAGCATAGGCGAGCACAGTTCGATTCCTGTTCCGTATTACGCGGAAGCTTTTGGCCGTGGAGGAGGAATAGATGTTGCTGCGCAAGTAACGCCGGAGATTGAACCGGGAATGTCAGAAATCCGGGATCAGGTAACCGTCACCTACGAGCTTAGGTAGAAAGCTGTGAAAAAAGATCTGCAGATCGTAACGATCATCGGCGCCGGAGTTGGATTATTTGTTCAGTTCGTCATTCAGAATCTTGTTGATACGCCAGACCTCCTGTTGCGACTCGGGATTTTTTTCGCTTGCTTCTTTTTTGCGCCATTCGCCCTTTTTGTTGCGGCGCTTATCGGGAAAGTTTTTCCGGTCGCGTATCAGTTTGCGAAATTTGCGGCCGTCGGGACGCTCAATAACGCCATTGATTTTGGCGTTGTGAACCTCGCGATTTTTTTATCGGGGATAGCAAGCGGGTGGGGATATTCGATTTTCAAAACAGTTTCATTTGTCGCGGGAACGACAAATAGCTTTTTTTGGAATAAATTCTGGACGTTCGGGGCCATGGCAAAACCTCATTCCCGGGAAGTGATGAAATTTTATTCGTTCGCGATTGTCGGCGGGATTATTAACGTCGGTATCGCGAGTTTTGTGGTAAACGGAATTCATGTTCCAACAGGTATTGCCCCGAAGATATGGGCGAATATTGGTGGGCTCGCTGGCGTAGCAGGCAGTCTTATCTGGGACTTTATCGCATACAAGTTTTTTGTGTTTAAAAAACAGTCTCACAATCTCGAGTCTATTTTCAAAGTTTGACTTTATTCGCTGGTTTTGCTATGCTTACTCGTGGATGAGTGCGAGTATGCCTTAGGATTAAAATCTTAAGGAATAGCCCACACAATCTGTTTGGCCACAAGCCCCCGCAAGGGGGCTCTTGGTTTTTTGCAGAAATTTGCCGTATTATGAAGTGGAGAAATAGCCCGTTTATGGAGCTGCAAGGAGAGCACTCATTTACAACTTCTCGGCTGAAAGGGCTACAGGCGAGCACTCATTCAAACAAACAGAATTGGAGGTCACCACCTGTAGCCCTTTCAGCCAGAGAACAAAACAGAATTGTCCCGCAGATACTGGGATTGCGAATCCATAATTCGCTTCGCTCAAACGGATTCGGGAAGAGGTCACCACTTACAGCCCTTTAAGCGGGCTAACTCTCTTTTGCGATGCCGCAATTTAAAGAAAATATTAATTTATCCAGTTTTACGAATTATCGAATCGGTGGGCCTGCAACTTTCTTTTTCGAGGCGGATAGCCCCGAAAAAGTTTTGTGGGCGGTTGATGCCGCCAAAAAACGTAAGACTGACTTTTTCGTGCTTGGCGCGGGCACGAATGTTCTGGTTTCCGATGAGGGTTTTGCGGGGCTGGTTTTAAAACCCAAGATTGATTTCGTTAAAACAGAAGGAAGTATTTTGCGCGCTGGAGCGGGCGCGCTTGTTTCCGACGTGCTAAGTGTTGCGGCGAAGGCCGGCCTTTCCGGACTTGAGTGGGCAGGAGGACTTCCTGGGACGCTTGGCGGCGCGATCCGCGGGAATGCCGGGGCATTCAAGGGGGAGATTAAGGATGTCGTGCGCGAAGTCGAGAGTTTCGATACCAAGACTCTCAAATTTGTCGTGCGAACAAACACAGAGTGTAAATTTTCTTATAGGTCGAGTATATTCAAGGAAAAAGGCGACGAAATTATTTTGTCCGCAACGCTTCTGCTTGCGAAAGGCGATCCTAAAAAAATTAAACAGGCAATCGAAGAAAAAATTGCTTATCGCCTAGCGCGGCATCCTATGGAATATCCGAACGTTGGGAGTATTTTTAAAAATATTCCCCTTACGCGGATTTACGCGGACGATACGTCGAACTATGCTGAAGCTGTGCGTACTTTCGCGTTTAATTTTCATGGGTTGCAGGTTCCGGTAAAGGTGGATCCATTTCCAGTCGTGCCTACCGCATATCTTATTTCAGAGTCCGGCCTCAAGGGTGTTAGC
>JBBTYG010000016.1:2916-17784 GCA_038061855.1 Patescibacteria group bacterium
TTTGGCGGCGCGATGGTATCTCCCAAGCACCCGAATTTTATCGTGAATGTCTTAGAAGCAAAAGCGTCTGACGTGAAGGCGCTAATCTCGCTTGTGAAAGAACGCGTCGCAGAGAAATTTGCCGTCAATCTCGAAGAAGAGGTTCACCTTTTGTAGTTCAAAATTTAAATATCTAAGTTCAAAACCCGTCCGACCTAGGTAAAAAATTTAAAAATTTTCAATTTTCAAACTTTTCGTTTATACTGAAAAAATGAAAATAAATATCAAAGCAATACAAATTGATCTGACGCCGGCGTTAAATGTTTATATTGAAAAGAAACTTTCTCAACTTGCGAAGTTCGTGAAGCGTTTTGATGAAACGGGCGAAGCCGAAATATGGCTCGAAATTTCAAGGTCTACGCGCCACAAAAAGGGGGACGTGTTTGAAACGTCGGCGGATCTCCGCCTTCCGAAAAAAATTCTGCGGGCGGAAACCGTGTCTCCCGACGCGCGCGCGGCGATAGACGTTATCAAAAATAAATTGAGCCTGGAGATACAAAAATACAGAACGCAGTTTTTGGAGATACAGAAAAAACGGTTGCCTGGGAAGCGGTAGATGAGATTATGGACGTGGTGAAACGAAAGGCGAATTTAATACCTTAAGCATGTTTACTATTGTGAAGTAGGTGACGACTTCGAAAAAGGCATAAAAATCCACGAGGGACAATATGGAAACTTTTTCTACACTCGACCAGATTGAACGTGAAGGGGAAATTATTGAGGAAGATAAAACCGTTTTACGAAAGTTGCAAAATGTGTTGAGTCGATGAGAGTGGTAAATGTGCTATGATATGGTTCTGTGTTTTATGTCTATACTTGAATTCACGAAAGAGTAGAAGCTAACCATGAGTCTGCGCGAACTTACCAAAATTCTGATTGTAGATAATGGCACGCATTATCTAGAGGCCTTAGGAAGGCTGTTTGCGTATTGCGACGTTTTTATCAGTAGTCGCGCTACGTTCGTGCCATCACAAGCTGCTCGGGCAGATGTGATTATCCTTTCTGGAGGACATATTCCTGTGGCAGGGAATGAATCTTTGTATGAGCAGGAGATTAATTATATAAAGAAAGCCACTGTCCCAATTTTGGGAATATGCCTCGGTTATGAGATTATAGCTCACGCATGCGGTGCGCGTTTGGAGCTATTAGATAGCAAAGAGGCAGGAGTCATTACCATTATTCCTACTCAAGAAAACTCGCTGTTTGAAGGAGTTAGAAATTTTTCTGTTTACGAAAATCGTCGCTGGGTGGTTAAGACTTTGCCTTCGGGTCTGGTCGGTTTAGCAGAATCGCCGCGTGGCTACGAAATAATAAAACATGCAACCAAGCCCATATACGGATTCCAGTTTCATCCCGAATTGTTTGTACACGAGACGTCAGGAAAAAAGATTTTTACAAACATGTTTAACATGTTCAAGCGTTCTGAAGGATAAAGTAATGTGAATATAGTAAAACAAACGTTCATATCTGTCATGTTTGAATCACTAAAAAGCATTTTTTCCGGCAATCCTCTCGAGGCGCTTAAAAAGCAAGTTGCCGAAATAAATGCGCTTGAGCCGGAAATTCAGAAATTGAGTGATGATGAGCTTAAGGCGGAAAGTCAAAAGCTGCGAGAGCGTGTTACAGATGGGGAATCGCTCGACGATATTTTGATTCGCGCGTTCGCGCTTGCGCGAGATGCCGCGCGAAGGACGCTCAGCCAACGGCCGTATGATGTTCAGCTTTTGGGCGGGCTCGTGATTCACAAAGGCGCAGTCGCTGAAATGTCTACCGGCGAGGGAAAGACCCTTTCGGCGGTCGCGCCCGTGTATTTGAATGCTCTTACTGGGAAGGGAGTTCACGTGGTGACTGTGAATGAATATCTTGCGCGCCGCGATGTAGTCTGGATGGGGCAGGTGTATCGCGCGCTAGGCGTATCGGTAAGCTGCATTGTTCCTGGAGCGGCTTTTATATATGACCCGGAATGGAAAGTGCCGGAAGTTGCCGAAAAACTTATAGATAATGAGCGAGACACGACTGGAGCGTTTCTTGTGCAGCAGGAATTTTTACGGCCAGTGTCGCGACGGGAAGCTTACAGAGCAGATATAACATACGGCACAAATCACGAATTTGGTTTTGATTATTTGCGCGATAATTTGATGTATAAACTTGAGGACAGGGTTCAACGCGACTATAATTTTGCGATCATCGATGAGGTAGACAGTATTTTGATTGATGAGTCGCGGACGCCGCTTATTATCGCCGCTCCTGATGCGGAATCGAGCGGTTTTTATAAATCATTCGCGCGAGTGGTGAGAAATTTGAAGCCTGACGAGGATTATACTGTTGATGAAAAACTTCGCGTGGCGAGCATCACAGAAAAAGGAATAGAGAAGGTGGAGAAAATCGTTGGCGTGAATAATTTGTACGCTCCAGAGCACCTTCGGCTAGTGCATTTTCTCGAAGAAAGCATTAAAGCCAAGGCGCTTTTCCAACGAGATAAGGATTACGTGGTAAAGAACGGGGAAGTGATTATCGTGGATGAGTTTACCGGCCGACTGCTCCACGGGCGCAGATATCAAGGCGGGTTGCATCAGGCGATTGAAGCGAAGGAGGGCGTGCTCGTAAAAGAAGAATCAAAAACGTACGCGAAAGTTTCGATACAAAATTATTTCCGGCTCTATAAGAAAATTTCCGGCATGACGGGGACGGCACAAACATCTGCGGAAGAGTTCCATAAAGTGTACAAACTCGAAGTTATCACGATTCAGACGAACAAACCGATGATTCGAAGAGACAACGAGGATGTGATTTATAAAACCGCGGCGGCGAAGTGGCGTGCGGTGGTGGAGGACGTGAAGGAACGGCACAAAGCAGGCCAGCCGGTGCTTTTGGGCACGACATCAATCGAGAAAAACGAACTTATTTCCTCGTTGCTTGCAAAAGTTGGAGTTTTACACGAAGTTCTTAATGCGAAAAACAACGAGCGCGAGGGTTCTATCATCGCGCAGGCGGGAAAATTTGGCGGGGTTACGGTTGCCACGAATATGGCCGGGCGCGGCGTGGATATAATTTTGGGCGGCAATCCGCCGAGCACTGTGGAAGCGCAAAAGGTGCGAGAAGCTGGCGGGCTTCACGTGATTGGCACGGAGCGGCATGAAGCGAGGCGTATAGCCCACCAGCTTCGCGGGCGCTCGGGGCGGCAAGGAGATCCAGGCTCGTCGCGGTTTTTTCTTTCGGCCGAAGACGACCTGCTCAGAATTTTTGGCGGCGACAGGCTCAAAAATATCATGGAGCGGTTCAATGTTCCTGAAGATCAGTCAATTGAGGTTGGCATGATGTCGAAAATCGTTGGCCAAGCGCAGGCAAAAGTTGAAGGTGCGAATTTCGATATGCGCAAGCACTTGCTTGAATATGACGACGTATTGAACAAACAGCGCACGACAGTATACGGCCGCCGGTTTGAGGTTTTGACGAGCCTGAATAAAGAAAATCTTTCAAAAGCTGTCTTTGAATCCGCGGAGCGGTATTTTGACGTACTTGTTTCGCAGTCGCGTTCGGAAACCGGGGAGATGTCCAAAGAAAAACTCGCCGAGATTAAAAAGATATTCACGGATGTGGGAATGGCGGATATGAAAAAAGAATTAGAAGTTGAGAGTTATGAAGAAGAACTGCGTAAAGTTCTAAAGGAAAAAAGCGATAAAGCCGCGGAGGACGGGCAAACTATTGGGCGAGTGCTGAGTATTCTCGATTTGCTCTGGATGAATCACTTGGAAGAACTTGAGGCGTTAAGCGGTTCGATCGGGCTTCGGGCATACGGGCAAAAAGACCCGCTCGTCGAATATCGAAACGAAGCGCACAAATTGTTCAGCGACTTTTGGAATAATTTCGACGCGTGGATTTTTATGAATTTGTTTAGGATGATGGCACAGACGCAGATTAACGCGGGTCAAAACGCGGATAAACGCGGATCGAATGTCGGCGCAAATCCGAGTATCTATCAGCGAGAATCCGCGCCGACAGATAAGGTCGGACGAAATGATCCGTGCCCGTGCGGGTCAGGCAAGAAATACAAGAAATGCCATGGGAAGTAAGCCAGAAGGAAAAATTAAAAAATTAATTAACCTCGGACTTAAAATTGTCGGAATAATTTCTATTGTTTTGACTTTGATTTTAAGTATTATAAATTTATTAGGTCTTTTTAAACCTGATTTTAGACTTCGAGCAATAGGAAATTATGTAAATGTAGCGATTCCCGATGCACTTTTCGAAGATATGAGAAGTTATTTGGAAGAAAGTATTCCGTATACGTCTTGGAAGGGGGACTATTTTTATCCATATTCTGCAACTACGACCAACTTGATGCATTTTAGATATATAGAATCGATTTTAGAGTTTGATATTGAAAATTTAGGTAATAAGAGTGCGAAAGATATGAAATTAGAAATACCATTTTCTGGTTTCTATTCGCTGGGTAATGGTCAAGTAAATCAATTTACTGAAATTATTTCGTTAGGCAATCTAAATCCGACCAATAAGATTAACGTTTTAGTTTGGGCAAAGACGAATGTGTCTAGATATGACGAAGGAAAAACAAGAGTAACCTATGATGGGGGATGGTCAGGTATTAATTATCCGAGGCGTGTTGGGTCAATCTGGTCTTTTCTCATAGACAATTTTTTCTATTTTGTAATCTGGGTTCTATTGGTTTTCTGGCTTCTTTTCGGAAAATTTCTCATGTACAAAGTTATTGGCTTTTTTAACAAAAAATAGGAAATAATTAAGATGAAACACTATGGGTAATATGGCACCAAAAATTGAAAGTGCAGAGGCACTTAAAGCTATGGCGAAGGAAGCCAGTAAGCCTTGGTATTTAAAGGTTGAGGCATGGATCGGTATTGTGGCCAATGTTATAGCCCTCGGTGCCCTGATTGTAGCGATAATTGCCTTACAGAAATGACGTTCCCATTGGTATCGCATATCAAGCGTTGTGGAATTTTAAACACCGAAGAACACAATAAGAATATACAAAATAAGAAATGAGTTACCCAATCGTACAAATTAAAACTTCAGATAATTTATGGCTTCACGCCCTCCATCTTCGTGCACCGAATAGTAAAATTGTATTTTTGAACATACACGGAACAGCAAGTAACTTTTATGAAGAATACTTTATAGAGGTTTTGACTGAAAAATTGGCAAAACGTGGGATTTCTATGCTTTCAACTAATAATAGGGGGGTTGGAGTTTACGATGCGTGGCAAGGAAATGGTGCGGCAGTTGAAAAGTTTTCTGATTGTTTGATTGATATAGACTCATGGATTGAATTTACTTTAGAGCAAGGATACGAACAAATAATTCTTTCTGGACATAGTTTAGGAACAGAAAAGGTTACGTACTATATGATTCACGGCAAGTACGCTGGTAAAATTTCTGCTCTTGTTCTGCTTGCGCCCGCTACTTCTCCAGGTTCGGAACCATTACTTGTTCAAGATTATGAAAAAAAACTTGAAAATGCTCGCATCCTTATAAAAGAAGGCAAGGGAAAGGTCTTTCTGGATAGAAACGCATACGGAGGTATTATGCCCAAAAGCGCAGAGTCATACATTGATTTTTCAGATCTCAATCCCGAATTTGACGACGCATTACCTTTCCATAAGAGACGCTTACCTTCTTTTGGTAAAATAGAGATTCCTATTTTTGCAGTTATCGGAGATCAGGAAGAGTACACAGCAATTTCGATTATAGAGGCTTTGGATTTAATAAAGAAAGAGAATTCAAATGCCAGAGTTGTACAGATCTCGAATTGTGACCACGATTTTCAGGAGAATGAAGAAAAACTGTCTGAAATACTAATTCAATTTTTTAATGAGAATAATCTATGTTCCTGTTAGTATTGCATATCAAGAAATGCCATGGAAAATAATTTAGAACGACGAGTTCAGAAAATTGAGGAGAGAAATCGGAAAGTTGAAGATGATAAAGCGTGGGAAATAAGCTGGACGCGGAGAATATTGCTCGCGACGTTTACGTATCTGGCAATAGGATTGTATTTGCGGGCGATTGAAATATCGCGGCCGTGGCTCAATGCGATTGTCCCGACTCTGGGTTTCACGATATCGACGCTCATGATTCCGTTTTTCAAGAAATTGTGGTTGAAACAGATACGTGGTGGGGGTAGTAAAAAAGATATCGTGGTAGATGATGTAAAATAATTTAATGATTTACAAAAATCCACCAGCAGGTTTTAGTCCGCGATTTGAAATAGCCAGTTGCTATTTGGAGCACAACGGTCAGTTTGTTCTTTTGCACCGCCATGGAAACAAGTCTCAGGCGAATAAATGGGGAGTAATCGCTGGGAAGATGGAGGAAGGAGAAAATGTTTACGATGCAATGGCGAGGGAAATAAAAGAAGAAACTAGCATCAACATTCCCAAGGAAAAACTGAAATATTTTACGAAGTTATACGTTCATCACGGGGGATATGACTTTGTTTATCATATATTCAGTAATAAGCTTGATATTCGTCCTGAAATAAAAATAAATGAAAAGGAGCATAAGAGTTTCAAGTGGGTTTTGCCCGAAGAGGCGTTGCGGATGGATCTGGTAGACGACTTGGATGAATGTATTAAGCTTTTTTATAATGTCATATGAAAATTAGAATCGGTTCTAAAAATAAAGCGAAAGTGGACGCCGTGGAGGAGATCTTAAAGGAATATCCGCATTTGGCCGACGCAAAAACGTTTGCAGTTGAAGTTTCGTCCGATGTTTCCCGTCAGCCTAAAACGCTCGATGAAACGGTTCGTGGCGCGATTAACCGAGCAAAAAATTCTTGGAGCGAGTGCGATTATAGCATCGGGATCGAATCAGGGCTCATGCACGTGCCGGGATCGAAGAGCGGCTACATGGACGTTTGCGTGTGCGCGATTTATGACGGGAAAGAATTTCATATTGGCCTATCGTCCGCTTGGGAATTTCCCAATGTATCCGTGATGGATTTGATCGTGAAAGATGGATTGGATATGAGTCAGGCGATTAATAAAGTGGGATTCACGAAAAACCCCGGTGTTGGCTCGGCCGAGGGAGCAATTGGGATTCTCACAAAAGGACGAATGGACCGCAAGGAATACACAAAGCAGGCATTACGCACCGCGCTAATTCATTTAGAGCAGTTTGATTTTTAAAACCAGAATTTCGATTCGTGCGAGGAGATGAGACAGGCGGCGGCATTTTCTGGTATCATTAATCCATGAATATAAAAATAATTTTGGTTATCGTTGGCGCGATTGCGGTGGCGGGCGGTTATTTTTTCTGGCAGAATCAAGGTATGGATACCGCGCCGTTTGATGATGAGCAGAATATCGTGCCTAGCCCAAGCGTTCTTCCAGTGCCCGCGAAGCCTGTCGGTAACCATGTTATCACGCTCAAAACGAATTTCGGCGAGATACAGTTCGAAACATACGATGCCGATGCGCCGAAGACGGTTGCGAATTTTATCTCGCTCGCGGAAAAGAAATTTTATGATGGGCTTATATTTCACCGCGTCATCAAAGGTTTTATGATTCAAGGCGGGGATCCGAATTGTGCCGAGCGAGGATCTGGTCCGTGCGGTTCTGGCGGTCCAGGATACGCATTCGAGGATGAACTCAACCCTGCCACGCCTTCATACCAATCGGGGTATAAAAAAGGCGTGGTTGCGATGGCGAATGCCGGACCAAATACGAACGGGAGCCAGTTTTTCATTATGCTCGCGGATTATCCATTGCCGAATAATTATTCGATTTTCGGTAAGGTGATTAACGGGCAGGAAGTGGTCAACGCGATCGGGGATGTAAAAACTGGGGACGGCGATAGGCCAGTTTCGGCAGTCGTCATTCAGGGCGTTAGTGTCGAAGAAGCACTAACCGAGTGACATTTTTCTTTTTATGGCAATAGTCAAGAAAAAAATTTGGCCGGAGTATTTCGATGCGGTTGCCTCCGGGAAGAAAAAATTCGAACTTCGGCTTAATGATTTTGATGTACGAGAAGGGGACACGCTGATTTTGGAAGAATGGGATTCGAAGACGAAAGAATACACAGGAAGAAAAATCGAAAAGAAAGTAACCTACATTGGGAAATTCAAAATGGATAGACTCTTTTGGCCTGAATCTGAGATTAAGGAAAAAGGGATTCAGATTATCTCACTGGAATAAATTTTTCATATACAGAAATGAGCGAACTGGCATTTGTGCCAAAACCGGGACAGAAAGATTTTACGAACGAAAAGCGCGCGCCTGTCGTACAGTGCGTGGTGCAATGCGGGAATAGAATTCTCGTGGCGCGGAGAAGTTTGATGATGAACTTCTACCCGGGATTTTGGAGCGGCGTTTCCGGATTCCTCGATGATGAGCGGGGCGTCGAGGAAAAAGTAAAAGAAGAATTGCGTGAAGAGCTTGGTATCGGCGACAGAAACATAATCGAAATTATCGAAGGAACCGTTTTTGAGCAAGAAGACCTGAAATACGGTAGGACATGGATTGTGCACCCAGCGCTCGTTAAGGTTAGCGCAGATACGGTTGTGCCGAATTGGGAGATCGAGGATTATAGATGGATCGACCCAGAAGAGATTGAGTCATTCGAACTTGTTCCGGGGTTTGATACAGTGGTGGCTAGGTTGCTGAAAGATTTATAAGCAGGAGCTTGTCTCTTCGCAATCCGCTACAGCTTTTTACAGCTTCGAAGCTTATGATTGAAAATTATCAAAACGGCAAAAGTTATATAGATTTATAGGGATGAAATACGACAAACTTATTCGAGGCAGAATGCCTTAGTAAACTTACAGAACATGCCTGCGAAAAAAATCAGCATCGAACGTGCGAAGCAAGACAAACTTTTCTATTTTGTCGCAAACGTCGTTGTGTACCGGCCTTCAGACGGCCGTTGCTTGATTTTGAAACGTAGCGAGAAGGAAAAAGTACATCCGGGAAGATGGTGTGCGATAGGGGGCAAGCTTGAATGGGGAGACATGGATATTTCGAGACCAACGCGACTTAACGGCGACGTGCTTGATTTCGAAAATGCGGTTGAAAGACTGTTGGCGCGGGAAGCGAAAGAAGAAGCGGGAATCGAAATCGAACAGGGGCTTTCGTATTTAAACAGCGTAGCGTTCGTGCGCCCCGACGAAGTTCCTGTAGTTCTCGTCAAATTTGCAGCGCGATACAAAAACGGCGATGTCGTAGTTGAAAAAGATGCTTTTGCGGACTGCGCATGGGTAAATAATGAAGAGGCGCAACGGTATCCGTGCATCGACGGCATTACAGAGGAAATTGCCAAAACCATTGAGCTTTTCAATCGAAATCAAAACTTGCATAAAGGGAAACGAATGAATATGTAGATGGCCGAAGCGATTATTTCTGGCAATAAGAAATTGTTCGAAAAAGTCCGAGCGCTGAATCTACCTGCTGGAGAGTATGCGCTTTTCGGGTCTGCGCCTCTGGGAATTCGCCGACTGAAAGAATGTAATGATGTGGATGCGATAGTTTCCTCTAGTTTGTTCGATTCGCTTCGTTATGCGCCAGGATGGGAAGTGAAAAGTACTGTCGATTGCAGGGAATATCTAAAATTTGGAGATGATATTGAATTTTGGAAAGACTGGCATCCCGGCTTGTGGGACATTCCGGCGCTTATACGAGACGCGGAGATTATCGACGGACTTCCCTTTGTTAAACTGCATCGCGTGCTAGAATGGAAAAAGATTTTTGGGCGGGAAAAAGATATTGCGGATGTCATTTTGATCGAGCAGTATCTTGGCGCTTGGAAATTTTATCTTTCCCCGAAGGAAGCATGGCGCGTGATGCTTGAAGATTGTGCGGCGGCTTCGCGCACGATTGATATTGAATCGTACATTTTTTCTGTCGATGATGCCGGTATGCGTTTCGCGGACATTTTTATGAAAAAAGCGAAAGAGGGTGTGCGCGTGAGGGTGTTATGCGATATGGTCGGGAGTTACGGATTTTTCAATTCTCCGACCGCGAAAAGCCTCGCTGGCAATGGCGTCGAGATAAGATTTTTTAATCCGATCAGCCCGTGGCGCGTCAATAAATTTTTTTCGTGGTTCAGGCGGGATCACAGGAAAATTCTCGTTGTTGATTCGAAGGTTGGATATACTGGCGGGGTGAATATTGCCGCTCGGATGGCGGATTGGCGCGACACGCATGTTCGGTTCGAGGGCGCGATGGTTCTCAACATACAGTCATCGTTCGAGAGGATGTGGGCGATGACGCGCCGGAAAAGATTTATTAGGCATCGAGATCAGAATAATTCGTCGCCGGATTTTTTATTTTTGACAAGCTCTCCGCGGTTGAGGCAACGGTTTATTTATAGAAACATGATTAAGGTACTTCGTAACGCCAAACGTTATATTTATATTTCGACACCTTATTTCGTTCCGACACTTCGCTTGTTCCAAACGCTCATTACCGCCGCAAAGCGCGGCGTTGATGTAAGGATTCTGCTTCCAGAAAAATCCGACGTGCGGACAGTCGATATTGCGTCGGGTTCGTATTTTACGCTTGCGCTCAAATCCGGAGTAAAAATATATCAGTATCAAAATTCAGTTTTTCACGTAAAGACCTGTGTTGTCGATGAAGAGTGGGCGACTGTAGGGTCGGCGAATTTGGATAACGTGAGTTTGTTTTTCAACTATGAGGCGAATTTTGTAAGCCGTGAAAAATCTTTTGTCGAGGAACTTAGAGCGCATTTTGTGAAGGATTTGGAATCTTCCCGCGAGCTGCAGTATACTGAGTGGATCAATCGTCCTCTTTCTCTAAAATTTCTGGAATTGGCGACGTGGCCAATTCATAGGATGCTTTAAAAATCTCAAATCTCAAAAATCAAATATCAAAAATGTTTGCAGATAATGTGCGAAAGAAAATCCTTACGTTGTGCATCATTCATCAATCTTCACGGGTGCTTCTCGGCATGAAGAAGCAAGGATTTGGCGCTGGGCGGTGGAACGGATTTGGCGGAAAGGTTGAGTTGGGCGAGGCGATAGAAGACGCAGCGCGGCGGGAAGTGCGAGAAGAAGCCGGCGTTGAGGTTTTGGACATCGAAAAAGCTGGAATTATCGAATTCGAGTTTTCCTCCGGAGGAGGATCGGCCTCTGGCGGACATGGCAATTCGGAAATTCTCGAAGTTCACATATTTCGGTCCGGTGGTTTTAGCGGCGAACCCGCTGAATCTGATGAGATGCGGCCACAATGGTTTGCGGTTGATGAGATTCCATTTGCGAGCATGTGGCCGGACGATACCTATTGGTTTCCATTGTTTCTAAAAGGGAAAAAATTTCACGGGAGATTTTTGTTTGGCGATGGGGATAAGGTGTTGGAGTATTCGCTTAGCGAAGTAAAACAATTCGCATAGTGCGTAAAAACTTGCGGCTCGAGCTTCCTTTTGATACACTTTCTTCGTGACGATAGAGGAATTTAGGAATATAGATCTTCGGGTCGCGAATATTATTTCAGCGGAGCGAGTTGAGAGGTCGGAAAAACTCGTTAAACTTCAGGTTTTGGCGGGCGATACGGATAGTGCCGGGCAAGCAGTTCCGAGGCAAGTTGTCGCCGGAATTGGAAAAGCATACGAACCGGAAGCGCTCGTCGGTAAACGTATCGTCATTGTCGCGAATCTTGATCCGCGGACATTGATGGGTTTTGAAAGTAGGGGTATGGTTCTCGCGGCGCACGACGAAAACGGAAATCCGGTTATCGTGAGCGTTGCGGAGGCTGCGCCAGCGGGTTCTAAAATTTCATAACAATATGCCGGCAATAAAAATAGTTATATTTATATTGATCGCGGTCGCGTTCATCACTGGCGGTAAATGGTACAATGCTACGCTCGATGAGCGTGTTGCAAAGGAGATTCTTGCAGCTGAAGAAATAGCTCGCCAAGAAGAACTAAAAGCCTTGTCTATTTTGCAAATAAAAGATCTTGTTGTTGGAACGGGCTCGGAAGCTAAAAAAGGCGATACGCTTTCCGTTAATTATCTAGGCGAATTTTTGAATGGAGAAAAATTTGATAGTTCATATGACCGGAATCAGCCGCTTGAGTTTGTGTTGGGCGATGATCGTCTAATACGCGGATGGAATCTTGGAATAGCCGGAATGAAAATTGGCGGGAAGCGGACGCTGGTTGTTCCTCCCGAATTTGGGTACGGAGTCCAGGGCAGCGGCCCGATTCCTCCAAGCTCGACGCTTAAGTTTACAGTCGAGCTTTTGGGAGTGAATAACAACACCTCGACAGCCAAATAGCCTTGTATTTTCAGTGTTTTTCCGAGTTTCTCTTGCCAAAAGAGAAGTTTTGTTTTAGTATATTTTCCGCAACTTGAAAGTTGAATAATCCTAAACCCATCAAAAAAGAGACGACGAAATATGAAAAAGAAAATCCTAGTCGTGGATAACGATGTTGCCATGAGGTCTTTGGTGGCAACATGCTTACGAAAGGCAGACTATGAGACGACCGAGGTTGAAAGCGGAGAGCTGGCCCAAATGGAGCTTGGGAAAGCCGATCACGGCATTAGTCTTGTGGTAACGGACATGCAGATGCCGAAAATGAACGGGGCGCAGCTGTCGCGATGGATCATGGACAATCACCAGCACATTCCGGTTGTTCTGATGACCGCGTATGTGCCAGGGGCGTGGGTTCCGAATCAGGAGGTTTCCGAGTGCGGCGCCCGACTCCTAAATAAGCCGTTTATGCCCCAGGCACTGCAAGACCTCGTCAATGTGTTGCTTGCTACGGCGACATAGTCGCCGGCGGGTATGTCCCGTCAATAGTGCCGGTCCTCACAAAGAGGCCCGGCACTTTCTTTTTCAGTATGTGCCTTGGCGGCCAAGAATTTCTGGTGCCGCGGGTCAGAATCGAACTGACGACCAATCGCTCTTCAGGCGATTGCTCTGCCACTGAGCTACCGCGGCGGTGCCTATAAAAGCAAAGATAGCATAAGAAATAGGTTTCTTTCAATACCGTAGTGGGCGAGGAGTGGCTTTTATATAAATGTATATTCCCGCCGTTTTTGTTTTTTAATAATATCAATCGCGCTTTGAGCAACAATCTTTTTTCTTTCGAGGCACGGAAGGTTAGATCGATTGGTATAACTTTTTGCCGGGAATAGTCCTATTTTCAATAACCATCTGTAGAATTGAACATTTCCAAATTGGACTTTGTAAGAAATAATTCCGTTTTTGTTTGCTTGCCCTATTTTGTTATTGAGGGCGAGGCACTTTTTAAACGTCTCAAGAAGTTGAGTTTCGGCAGACCGCATTGTTACGTGCCTGCCATCTTTAGATAAATTTCCATCGGTTACTAGGAGGCCAACTGCGTAAGCAAGCTGCGGTGTCCATTTGAAATTTTTATCAAGCAATCTCGGTTTTGCCATCAGAATTGTGCCGAAGGTGGGATTTGAACCCACAAGGGCTTGCGCCCACGACATTTTGAGTGTCGCGCGTTTGCCGGGTTTCGCCACTTCGGCCACGCCTTTAATTTTACCTTTTTTTAGCGTAAAATCAACAAGAGATGGCACGAGTTATAGCAATTTGCAACCAAAAGGGAGGCGTTGGGAAAACAACCACCGCGGTGAATCTTGGCGCGTATCTTGCGGCTCTGGGGAAGCGGTCGTTGCTTGTCGATTTCGATCCTCAGGCGAATGCGAGTTCCGCTTTGGGGCATGCGTATGCCGCTGATGCGCCAAGCGTGTATCACGGTGTTATTGGACAGATATCCGCCGACGATTTAGTGAAGTCGTCGCAGCTTTTTAATTTCCATTTTATTCCTTCTGCGCCTCATCTCGCAGGAATTTTGGTTGAACTCGTGAATATCAACGGACGAGAACAATTTTTGAGAAAATTTTTAAACAGCATCAGACACAAATACGACTACATTTTGATCGACTTGCCGCCGAGCTTGAGCTTGCTTACTGTAAACGGTCTTGTGGCGAGCGACGAGGTGCTGATCCCGGTCCAGGCAGAATATTACAGCCTCGAAGGCATCAGCCAGCTTTTAGAAACGATAGAGCTTATAAAAAACAACTTAAGGCACAAAATTACGGTTACCGGCGCGTTCATTACGATGTATAATAAGCGGGAGCACTTGAGCCGCGAGGTCGCGAAGAACCTTCGTCTGCATTTTCCCTACCGCGTGTTTAAAACGGAGATTCCGAGGAGCGTTGCATTGGCAGAAGCGCCGAGTTTCTCGAAGCCAATTATACTTCATAGCCCAAATTCTTCAGGAGCAATTGCCTATCGGCAGTTGGCGGAAGAAATTTTAAGCCAAGATACAGCGACCGAAGTTGATCAAGGCGTTATAGCAAGTCCAAATTTCGGGAATTTCAACATATAAACTGAAAAATGAAAGCTAAAAGTTTTCAGTTTTAACCTTTAAGTTTTAAACTACTATCATGTTAGGAAAAGGACTAGAATCGTTAATTCCGCCGATAGGAGATGATGAACCCAAGAGTGGCGTGCCTGCGCCTGCATCTCCCTTGCCAAAAATTCCACAAACAAATGCTCCTTTCGCGCCAGCGTCAGATGTGTCGTCAGTATCGGAAGTGGCTCCAGTCGCGACACCGGCAATGCAGCCCCAGCATGTTGCATCAGAGGCAAAGGAAAAGCAAAAACCACTCGCAGTAGCCGTTCCGCTGACGCCGCAGAAGAAAATTGACGAGGATCACATATTCCATCTCGAGGTTTCAAGAATTGCTCCCAACCCAAATCAGCCGCGGAAAAATTTCAGCGAAGAAGGAATTCGCGAACTTGCGTATTCGATCCGCGAGTTCGGATTTTTACAGCCACTTGTAGTAACGAGGGTTGGGAGCAATTC
>JBBTYG010000017.1:0-4328 GCA_038061855.1 Patescibacteria group bacterium
CCACCACTTTGTTCACTTATTCCGCATTCGACGGATTCACGAAAATCAGAACCCGCTTGTTATCGTGTTCCGGCGTGCCGAAAGCGACTACCTCCCCACCGCCATTGCCGCCTTCTGGCCCGAGGTCAATCACCCAGTCCGCCGACTTTATGACATCCAAATTGTGCTCTATTACCACCACCGTATTTCCACGATCAACGAGACGCTGGAGAACAGCTAGCAAATTATGCACATCCGCAAAATGAAGGCCTGTCGTCGGTTCGTCCAATAAATACAGCGTGCGGCGCGTATCACGTTTTCCAAGCTCGGCCGAAAGTTTTATGCGCTGTGCCTCTCCGCCTGAGAGCGTTGTCGCGGACTGGCCGAGTTCGAGATATCCAAGCCCGACTTCTTCCAAAATAGATAAGCGATCGCGAAGCCATGGAATGTCATTGAAAAACTTCGCCGCTTCTTCGATTGCCATCTTCAAGACTTCATAAATATTCTTCGATTTATATTCAACCGCTAGCGTCTCCCGATCAAAACGTTTCCCTTTGCAAATATCGCACTCAACATACACGGTCGGCAAAAAATGCATTTCGATCGCTATGGTTCCATGCCCTTCGCAATTTTCGCACCGCCCGCCTGGAACATTAAAGCTGAATCTTCCGGGTTTATACCCGCGCACCCGAGCGTTCTCTGTTGAAGCAAAAAGATCCCTTACAAATGTCCACGCGCCGACGTATGTCGCCGGATTCGAACGCGGAGTCCGCCCTATCGGAGACTGGTCAATGTTTATAACCCTGTTTATATATTCAAGTCCGGTCATCGCCTTGTGGGAACCGACTTTATACGAAGACCCATTCCACTTGTTTGCCAGCGCTTTATAGAGAACGTCGTACACGAGCGTGCTTTTCCCCGAACCAGAAACTCCCGTTACCGCGGTGAACCTGCGCAGCGGAATGTCTACGTCTATGCTTTTTAGATTATTCGCGCTCGCGCCTCGGATTTTCAAAACATCGTGGTTTTTTTCCACGCTCCGACGCTCTTTAGGAACTTGAATGAACTTTTTTCCGTTCAAGTATTCGATTGTGAGTGACTGATTAACTTTCGACTCTTTCCTGACCCCTGACTCATGACCCTTGACTCCTAAAATCTCCGGTATTGGTCCGGCGGCAATTACTTTCCCGCCGTTGATGCCCGCAGCGGGACCAATGTCAACAAGATAATCTGATGATCGTATGGTTTCTTCGTCATGCTCCACCACAATAATCGTATTCCCCAAATCTCGCAGATCATGGAGTGTTTTTATAAGCTTCGCGTTGTCGCGCTGATGAAGACCGATTGTCGGCTCATCTAAAATATATAGCGTGCCAACGAGCCGCGATCCGATCTGCGACGCGAGACGGATCCGTTGCGATTCCCCGCCGGAGAGCGTTCCCGCCTTCCGGTCAAGCGTCAGATATTCAAGACCAACGTCTATCATAAACTTCAGCCTATTTTTTATTTCTCTAAACGGCGCTTCCGCAACGGCTTTCGCGTTATCGTTTTTTCCTCCACGAGAGGATTCCCCTTTGGAGAACAAATCATCTCTGTTAAAGAAATTAAATGCGTCACCGACAGAATATGCGGTTACCGTCGCGATGTTCTTGCCATCGATGAGCACATTCAGACTTTCTTCCTTCAAACGCTTACCCGCACAAACCGGACAAATCGTTTCAGACCAGAGATCTTCCGTGCCTAATCCATGGCACGCAGGACATGCGCCATAGGGACTATTGAATGAAAAAAGCCGAGGCTCGATTTCGGGAAAAGAAAAACCGTCTTGCGGACATGTAAACTTTGCCGAAAGAGAAAGTTCCTTGTCTGTAATAATCGTCACCACATCGTTTCCGTATTTGAGCGCGGATTCGATCGCTTCGGAAAGACGGAGGCGATTGTCTTTCCAGTCTTTTCCGCCGGAGGCGGATCCTCCTCTGGAGGAAAATGATGCGTCGGCCGATATGCGATCAACGACCAAATCAATCGAGTGCTGTTTGTATCGCGAGAGTTCAACGCGCTCGCGTAGCGAATGATATTTTCCGTCAATGCGCACTTCCGAAAAGCCGGCGTGTAAAAAATCGTACAGCATTTGGTAATATTCCCCTTTTCTGCCACGGACAACTGGCGCCAAAATTACGATGTTCCGCTTCGATTTGTCTGCTTTCGCGAGATCAATAACAACATCAACGATTTCTTCGTTCGTTAATTTCTGTATTCTCTTCCCGCATCGGGGGCAATACGGCTTTCCAAGACGGGCAAACAACACGCGCAAATAATCATAAATCTCCGTAATCGTCGCCACGGTTGAACGAGGATTCGAGGAGTGGCTTTTTTGGTCAATCGAAATCGCCGGCGAGAGTCCTTCTATTTCGTCCACGTCCGGCTTGTCGAGTCGCCCCAAAAATTGCCGCGCGTAAGCGGAAAGGGATTCTATATACCGCCGCTGGCCTTCGGCGAAAATCGTATCGAACGCCAAACTCGATTTTCCCGAACCCGAAAGCCCGGTAAACACGATCATTTTGTCACGCGGGAGTTCCAGAGAAATATTTTTTAAATTGTGTTCTCTCGCGCCCCGGATAATAATTTTGTCTTTCATAAAGCCAAATAGAACTTTCCCCCTTGCGCGTCCGCATAAGGGGTATAGAAAGAACTTTAGCGCAATACTAATAGAAAATCAAAATCTGTTCTTGGTTATAGGCGTTGAATGATAAAACAAAAAACGCCCGCTACGTGGCGCTCGGAAATCGCTTTGATTAAATTTGATTAAAGGAAAAGGCTCCCTCGCAATGAGAGGAGTCTTCCCCCTGTAGGTTTTACTCTGGTTGATGCGCTTCGCAAAATTCCGCCTGTTTCGCAATTATAAGCTCTTGTTCATCGACCCACAGGCCGATGCGCTATCGAGCTTGTACGAAATATTGTTTAATCGGAAATGGTTCGCGCACTTGAAAAATTTGAAAAATTAGAGCAAAACCTAATTCTATTTTCTTCCACACATTGGAAAAGTCAACCGAGAAAAGTGCATAGAGAGTGAATAAGTTCTATTTTTCTGTTGAAAACCATGCCGGATTTGTGGAAATCCCGCTTTTCTATTTTTTTGCAAAACCCCGCACCACAGTTATACAGCCGTAGTATTAGTCTTATTTTTCGGAGAAATTGAGTGTATTTTCCACCGTTATCATTTACGAGATTTTCTATGGTGCGGGGCGAGGCTACTTTTTAGCAATGTTTTCAGCTCATCGCGCAAAATCGCAGCGAATTCAAAATCGAGCTGCTTTGCCGCTTCTTTCATTTCCCATGTTTTTTGGGCAATTAGCTTATCGAGTGCCTCTTTCGATTTCGGCACCGGTTTCATTTCGAGCTTCAACACTTCGTCTATATCCGGCAAGATGCTGGATATTTTCCTGATAATCGTTTTCGGCGTTATTCCATGTTCCGTATTGTATGCAAGCTGGATCTCCCTTCTGCGATCTGTTTCGGCAACGGCGCGCGCAATTGAACCGGTTATCTTATCCGCGTAGATGAGCACTTCCCCATGCACGTTCCTCGCCGCACGGCCGATAGTCTGTATAAGTGACGTCTCGCTTCTCAAAAAACCTTCTTTGTCCGCATCGAGAATCGCAACGAGCGAAACTTCTGGCAAATCAAGCCCTTCTCTCAAAAGATTTACGCCAACGAGAACGTCGAATCCGCCCTTGCTGCTTGGTCCCTTGCGCAAATTCGTGAGAATTCTAATCCGGTCGAGTGTTTTTACATCACTGTGCAAATAAGTGACTTTAATTTCCCTTTCCTCTAAATATGCGCTTAATTCCTCCGCCATTTTTTTTGTGAGTGTTGTGACGAGCACGCGTTCTTTTGACCTCACCCGTTCTTCGATTCTCGGTAAAAGATCCTGCACCTGCCCGCGTGCCGGACGAATGGTGATTTTTGGGTCAATAAGACCCGTGGGACGAATGACTTGCTCAACGACTTGACCCATGACTCTTGATCCATGACCCTGGCAGACACCCCTCTCATACGTCCCCGGCGTCGCAGACGTATATATTCGCTGACCGATGCGGGCTTCAAATTCGGCGAAGGTCAGCGGCCTATTGTCCACCGCCGAGGGCAATCGAAATCCATATTCGACGAGAGTTTTCTTGCGCGACCTGTCTCCCGCATACATTCCGTGAATCTGGGGAATAGTGATGTGCGATTCATCTATCACGGTCAGAAAATCCGGCTTTCCAGCTGCGGTGCGCGGGAAATAATCCAAAAGCGTGTCCGGCGGAGCTCCCGTAGCGCGGCCTGAGAGATGCCGGGAATAGTTT
>JBBTYG010000018.1:0-11776 GCA_038061855.1 Patescibacteria group bacterium
CGGTTCTGAATAATCTCCTACACGGGGAACCGATCGCGGTTCCCCGACCCCCTCCACTGTTCGATTCCGGCGGGCCTAAACAAAAAAGTTAAAACACCCTCGCAGGGAAGGTATTTTAACTTTGTCGGGCCGCCGGGAATCGAACCCGGTCTTTACGCACCCGAAGCGCACGTACTGCCGGTATACTACGGCCCGCGACAGTATCTATTTAATCCCACATTGTCTTTTGTGTCCACTCCGCGTGTTGACTCTCTCGTATCACTCGTTTATAATCACTCGACATGTCTACGAGCGAATTAACGCAAACGCAAGAGGAGCAAACAAGCGTGTATCCAGATGCAGCCTCAAAGGAAATGATAGACGCAGGCGTATTTTACGGCCGGAAAAAAAGTAGGACTCATCCGAGAATGATGCAGTTTGTTTTGACGAACAGGGGCGGAATCGAAATTATCAATCTCGAAAAAACCGCGGAGTATTTGGAAAAAGCGCTTTCGTTCATAAAAGAAAAAATTCGGAATGGAGGACAGATACTCGTTGTTGGAACGGAACCGGAAGCAGAAGAAGCAATCTGCGGCCTTGCAGAGCGATTCAAATTATCATATGTAACAAACCGTTGGGCTGGCGGGACGCTGACTAATTTCAAGATAATCTCAAAGCGAATCGAGTATTTTAAGAAACTCGTAAGCGATATGGCTCGTGGCGCGCTCGAGAAGTACACAAAAAAAGAGCGTCTTGGAATCGAGCGCGAGATCAATCGCTTGCGGAATCTATTCGGAGGATTGGAAAATTTTGAAAAACTTCCCGACGTTGTTTTAATCATCAACGCGCATGTTCATGATTCTGCGGTGCGGGAGGCGAGGATATTGAAGATTCCGGTAATTGCTTTGGCTAATGTTGATACGGATCCAACCAAAATCGATTATCTTGTTCCCGGAAACGATAAATCGAGGAAAAGTATTCAGTTTTTTTTGGGCAAAGTCGCGGATGCGATAGCTGAAGGTATAGCTACTCGCCCGGTGGCCGAGGAGAAAAAAGCAGAAGAAGCGCCTGCGATTTCAAAAAAAGATGCCGAATAAGACGGATGACATTCAAAAACTGCGAGATATTACCGGGGCGGGAGTTATGGATTGCAAACGGGCGCTTGCTGACGCAAAAGGAGATTTTAATGTCGCGCTTGGTCTAATCAAAGAACGAGGACTTCTCAAGGTTGAAAAGCGGGTTGGCAGGGAAACGGGGGCTGGGCTCATACATTCATACATTCACAACGAACGGATCGGCGTGCTTTTGGATATGAGAGCGGAAACCGACTTTGTTGTCAGATCCGAGCCGTTCAGAAAGTTGGCTCACGATCTCGCGATGCATATCGCGGCGGCGGCGCCTGCAAACGTGGACTCGCTTTTGGTTCAGCCCTACATTAAAGATGAATCAAAAACCGTTGCGGATGTTGTTAATGAAGTCATTGCGCGTGTTGGCGAAAACATTATCGTAAAAGAATTTCATCGGTTGGAAGTATAAGCGCGTTTGATAACGATAGAATAAGGGTTGAAAAGTTTCGACTTTTGAGTCTATAATAATCCTATGTTCCAATTTATTCTTACGAATATTTTTATGGTCTCCGTTGGCGCGCTCCTGTATTTTGTGATTCGAACACTTCCGCGGATTGAGCCGGACAATGGAGTTGCCGAAACAAAAGGATTTTTTGAGCGGTTCATAGTTTCTAAAATTCCGGAGCGGGTTGACGTAGTGATAAACAGCTTCCTTTTTAAGTTTTTGAGAAAGTTCAAGGTTGCGTTGCTTAAAGTTGACAATATGGTTGGCCGGCAGATTAAGCGTATTCAGCCGCCGGAGATCAGTGGAAACGGAGAGAATGGCGACAAGGCGACTATTGATTTTGCGGAGATAAAGGGGAAGAAGTGATTTTCGCCTCTGTATTGCCGGAACCCGTTTCGGCCAGAGTGCGCTCCAAGGCCGCTAGGCGGGTCTTACCCTCCGAAAAAGCACATGAGCCTCATGATAAAGGGCCACTGCCTTATTGTTATTCGGATCAAAATGTAGAAGCTCTGAAGCGCTACTGGAGCAAGATTACTGGCATACCGCAGTCACGTTTCTCAAAGCCGTATGTAAGAACTGATTTTAGGAAAGATGGAAGGAAGATGAAACATGGTCTAATTCATATTCGATATGGCGACAAAAAATTATTGCTTGAAATTTTACGGTTGATAGAATACTATCAACTGAAATATGCGTCGGTCGTATAGTGGTCAATTACTCGGGTCTGTAAAACCCGCGCCTTCGGGCTACGCAGGTTCGAATCCTGCCCGACGCACCAGAATTAAACTTTCGGGAATTTTGCCCGACCATTCTATGTATAAGTTAATTTTTCAGTTATTATATTACATAACCGACTTACAGGGTTTTTGAGCAATCGGGACTCTGATTGAGCCGGCTAACTTCCGCCAGCGAACGATGTGCCCTCCGGATCAACGCTCTATTATTTACCGTGATATCGTTGGTCCTCGCATCGTTTTGCTGGCGGTTATTTTTTTATTTATCTGATGGTATTATGTACTATAGATTTTCCCGTGACTGAATATCTTAGCGAAGCAATAGTGCTTGATAAAGATACAAGCGGAGACATGGACATCCGCGTTTCTTTGTTTACGAAAAAATTCGGGAAGCTTAAGGCGCGCGCTAAGAGCGCGCGGCGGATTGTTTCTAAGCTTTCTCCGCATCTCGAGCTTGGGAATGTTGCCCAGGTACGCATTATTGAGAAAAACGGCTTGCAAGTCGTTGACGCGTTAAAGCAGAGATTTTTACCCATACTTCCAAGCAACTTGTGTTTTTTGAATCAGATAATCTCCGATGGAGAGCCGGATCTTCGTCTGTGGCAATCTATCGTGTTTCAAGATTTTAAGTGGGCCCGCATTTTGGAAATACTAGGATGGGATCCGCGGGAGGCGGCATGCGCTTTGTGTACAAGAGAAAAGCCGGCATTTTTCAGTGTTTTCAAGCAGGAGCTTTTTTGCGGCGGATGCGCTTCAAAGTTGGGGAAAAGTGCTTTATTATATATAAATCAATAACACATGGCGGATGACCTGAAAAACTTCCGTTCCCCGTGGACTGCGTCGCCCGCGGATAAACTAAAAGCATTGGATAAAAAACCGAGTCCTCGACGCTCGAGCGACGGAATTATTCTCGGGGTGATTTTTATTGCCTTGATTATAATAGGATTTGGATTGTATGCATTTTTTGTTTTGCCGCCAGAGCAACAGGCTAATTCAAAAATAAGCCTCGAATTTTTGAAGCCGGATCAGATTCTTATTGGGGAGCCGTTTGCCGTTTCGGTTTCGATTTCCAATTATTCCGATAATGTTTTAAAAAATGCGAAGTTGTCGCTTTTCTTGCCCAGCGGAATCTATTTCGTCGGACGGCCTGATGAGCAGCGAGTTTCTGAACAGATCGTTGGAGACTTGGGGCCCGGAAGCATCAATCAACAAACGTTCAATCTATTGGCTTTGAGCGGGAATCCAACGCGGCGTCTTGAGACGAAATTGAATTATTCATTTTCGCAAACCTCTGCGGCTAAGTATGAGAGCCCCGCGTTTTTAGATCTTTTAATCAATCAGCCGGCCGTTGCCATAAATTTGGGTATTCCGCAGAACGTTTTTAACGGGCAGGATTTTGAAATCAAGGCGTCGTATTCAAACAACACCAACCATGAATTCAAAAACGTCCATCTTGCGCTCGACTATCCGCCGATATTCCAATTTAAGAAATCTAACGTTCCACCCGAAGGCTCAGGCAATAATTCATGGCAGCTCGGGAATATTCCCGCCGGTTCTGCGGGAACAATTTCAGTTACAGGGAATGTAATCGGACCGGAAGGATCTTTTTTTGATGTTGTTGCGTCACTCACATCTTTTATCTCGGGAGGCACGTATAAAGTGAGCAGGCAGACGGCAAGCGTTGCAATTTCCCAATCTCCGCTTTCTTTGTCTCTTTTCGCCAATGGTTCCTCTGACTATATAAGTCATCTCGGCGACAGTGTGCAGTACACAATTGAATACAAGAATAATTCCGATACTGTGATGCAAAACGTGAAAATTCAAGCAAAGATTATCGGCGAATTGTTTGATTTATCTGGCATTAGGAGTGATGGGAATTTCAACTCGCTCAATAACGCTATTACGTGGTTTCCGGCAACGAATCGGGAGCTGTTGAGCGTTCCATCGCAGCAGGGCGGAAGCGTGGGTTTCAGTATCCGGGTCAAGAATGCTTTTCCGATTCGGCTGTTAAGCGACAAGAATTATACATTGAAAGTTCAGGCTCAAATCGAATCCCCGACGGTTCCTCAAAACATTACAGCAGACAAAACAGTTTCCATCGCGGGGATTGAATCAAAAATGGCGGGCAAGCTGGATTTCGTTTCGGAGGCATTGTGGCGAGATGCCGCTTCTGGCATTCTGAACAGCGGTCAATATCCTCCGCGCGTCAATCAGCCGACTCAATTTACTATTCACTGGCGCGTTGTGAATTATGCAACCGATGTGAACAATGTCCACGTTTCCGCATACCTCCAATCCGGCGCGCGTCTTACGGGAACAATTAAGAGTACTGCGGATACCCAGCCTGTTTACAATCCGAATTCCGGGCTCGTAACATGGGATATCCCTTTTATCCCGGCGACAAAAGGGTTTATTAGCCCTCCGCCAGAAGCGATATTTCAAATTGAAGTGACGCCATCGTCGAATCAAATTGATTCAGATGTCATATTTTTGGGCGAGACAACGGTTGAATGGACTGATTCTTTTGTTGGCCAAACCGGGCAGGCGACCGCTAGAGAACTCGACACTTCCGTGCCAGCCGACACGACTATTGGCAATGTAAGTCGAAGCGTTCAACCGTAGTTTTTCTACGCTTGAAATTTTATGCTTCGTGTGTATATTTATTGTAGCGGCGAAGTTAATTAAGTTTATTAAAAATTAAACATGAATAAAAAAATGCAAGGGGTTTTGTGGGTTGTGGTCGCGGTTATTGTGTTGTGGTTAGGGTATTCATTATTGCCGTCAAATGCGCCGATTTCTCAAGATGCAGTGCAACCAAAAGAGCCGATCAAAATCGGATTTATCGGGCCATTGACTGGCGATGCGGCTAGCATCGGTCAGAACGCAAAAGTCGCGGTTGAAATTGCTGTAGACGAGGTTAATAAAGCCGGCGGAATTAACGGCAGCGAATTGCAAGTTGTCTATGAGGATGGCCAGTGCACGGGCAAGGTGGCAAGCGCGGCGGCGAATAAGCTGATCAATGCGGATAATGTGCCGATTATTTTAGGGGGATTATGCTCGGGCGAGACCGCGTCTTTCGCGAGCGCGGCAGAAGAGGCGAAGCGTGTGGTGCTTTCATATTGCTCGTCGGCGCCGACTATCACGCAGGCCGGAGACTACATTTTTCGTGATTATCCTTCGGATTTGTATCAAGGGGCGTTTGGCGCTGAGTATATTTTCAATACCCTCGGGAAGAAAAAAGTTGCGGTCATGTACGTTAAAAATGATTGGGGGGCAGGAATCAAAGGCGTTTTTGAAGAGAATTTCAAGAGGCTTGGCGGACAAATCGTCGTGGAAGAAGGATATGACCAGACTGCGCGGGATTTGCGGACGCAACTCACCAAAGTGAAAGCGGCGAAGCCGGACCTCGTCTACTTTTTGGGATACACTGAAGGATCGATAGTCGGCTTGAAACAGGCGAAAGATCTTAAATTAAACATCCCGTTTTTTGGCGCCGATGGGTGGGATGATCAGAAAATATTCGATGGCGCTGGAGCAGCGGCGGAAGGAATCATGTATTCGGTCGTTTCCGCGCCTCTTAATAATGCGTTCAAAGCAAGCATGAAGGCGAAATTGGGCAGTGATGAAGTTACGATTTGTTCTCCGCAGGCGTACGACGGGGTAAAACTCTTGGCGCAAGCAATGAAGAAAGTCGGGGCAGATCCGACTGCTGTGAAGGATGAACTCTATAAAATGGAATACTCAGGCGGGGTTTCGGCCGCAACTATCAAGTTTGATTCGAACGGGGATTTGGTGGGCGCGAATTATGTCGTGAAAGTTGTGAATAATGGAAAAGCAGAAGAGGTGAAGTAATGTTTTCATTCTACTTTGGTTATGCGGCGCGCGGGATGAAGCGCGACTCGGTTTAGGCGCATTTTCGCTTCAGGTTTTTGTTTTCGTGCGTTTTTCGGTACGCTTATCGTATGGAAATTTTCCCCCAGCTTCTCGCGAATAGTATAGTTGCTGGGTCGACATATGCGCTCATCGCGTTGGGATTTAACCTCATTTACGGAGCGACGAAATTCGTGAACATGTCGCATGGGGCTGTCGCGGCTACCGGGGCGTATGCGGTGTTTTTCCTGACGACGTCGACTGGGGTGGATATATGGGTGGCCGCGGTTCTTGGGGTATGCGCCGCGGGCATTGTAGGTTTTTTTCTAGATAAAACGATTTTTTCTCCGCTCCGGGCGCGCAAAGCGTCGAATGTTACCTCTTTTATCGCCTCGCTCGGGGCGTTTACCGTGATCCAGGCTCTTATCGCGGTTTTTTTCACTTCGGAGTTTCACACGCTTTCCACGGGGAATGATATTTATGTATATGAGATTGCTGGCGCGTCCATTACCCAGATTCAATTTATTATAATATGCGCCGCGCTGGTTATTTTCTTGGGTCTTGCGTTGATATTGAATAAAACAATATTCGGCAAAGCGGTGAAGGCGATTAGCGACGATGAAGAAGTCGCTAGGGTGTTGGGTATCAATACGGACCGGATTATCGGATACGTGTTTTTCATAGGGTCGGCGCTCGCCGGAGTTGCCGGAATTTTTGTCGGGTTTGATTTCGGAATACAACCGACTATGGGACTTTTGATTCTTCTTGAGGGCGCGACGGCATCGATTATCGGGGGAATTGGAAATATATATGGCGGTTTTCTCGGTTCATTCCTTCTCGCGCTTGTCGAAAACTTCGGTATTTGGAAAATTCCGAGCCAGTGGAAAACAGCGATCTCGTTCGGATTGCTTTTGGTATTTTTGATTTTCCGGCCGAAGGGAATCTTCAAGAAGTAACCTAGATCTCAAATCTCAAAACTTACAGAAAAACATTCCGTTTTTAAACTACCGAAAATGTCCTACGCCATCTATCTCGCAACCATTTTCTGTATCTACGCGATTGCGGGCGTAAGTTTGAATTTGGTCGTAGGGTATGCCGGACTTCTCTCGATCACACATGCTGCATTTTTTGGAAT
The DNA here is from genome assembly GCA_038061855.1 of Patescibacteria group bacterium. Lineage (GTDB taxonomy): Bacteria > Patescibacteriota > Minisyncoccia > UBA6257 > 2-01-FULL-56-20 > JBBTYG01. Next base: position 7,291 of record JBBTYG010000018.1, read on the forward strand.
CGGCGCATATGCGACTGCTATTCTTGCGACGAAGTTCGGGGCAGATTTTTTTCTGGCGGTTTTGGTCGGCATAGGAATCACGGCTGCGATTAGTTGGTGCGCGGGAATCATTATGAGCCGGCTCGGAGGGGATTACTATGTCTTGGGCACCGTGAGTTTCAATTATGTTGTGATAAATATCATGGTTAATTGGGATGGGCTCACGAACGGGCCGCTAGGGATACCTGGTATTCCGAAGCCCAGTTTATTCGGATTTTCTTTTTCCTCAAACATTTTATTTTTGGTCCTTTCGGTGTTGTTTCTCGCTGCGGTGTATGCAGTGTCCTACTGGATAACCACATCGTCATTCGGCCGCGTTATCAAGGCGATTCGGGAGGACGAGGAAGCGGTCCGCGTTTTCGGCTATCGAACAATTTCCTACAAACTCGCCATTTTTATGATTTCAGCTGCGATGGCTGCGCTCGCCGGCGGGCTTTTTGCCTCTTTTATTACATTCATCGATCCCACGTCTTTCAATGTGATGGAATCCGTTTTTATGCTTGCGATTGTTATTGTCGGAGGATTCGGAAATATCAAAGGGTCGCTTATTGGAGCCTTTCTTCTCGTACTTATTCCAGAGCTTTTGCGGTTCGTTGGATTTTCAGCGGATATCGCAGCTTATATGCGACAGGCAGTTTATGGGTTGGCGCTAGTGCTTTTCATGTTGTATAGGCCGAAAGGACTTATTGGGGAATACAAGCTGTAAATAACTAGCTTATGACTAAAAACTAATGAAAGGTGTGCTAGAGATAAAAAATTTGGTCAAGCAGTTTGGAGGCGTGCGTGCGATTGATTCGCTCACGTTTAGCATACCGCCTGCTTCAATTACCGGAATTGTCGGCCCGAATGGTTCCGGGAAAAGCACGATCGTGAATATTCTTACTGGCTTACTCCCGCTTGACGGGGGCGTTGTGCTTGTTGACGGCGATGCGTTCAAGAAGATTTTGCCACATAAAGTTTCCTCCCACGGAATTACTCGGACGTTCCAAAATATCCGTCTCTTCGAGCAGATGACGGTGCTCGACAATATTCTTGTTGTTCTCACAGACAGAAATGCCTTTCAGGCGCTTTTTGAAAGACACGGGGCATATCATCTAAAAAAAGCCGAAGAATTTTTGAGACGTGTTAATTTATGGGAAAAGCGGAACGAACTCGCGATAAGTCTCTCGTACGGCCAACGGAAACTCCTTGAGATTGCACGCGCGCTCGCGATGACGCGTTCGGCGACCTCAGGGCAAGCTGCTGATATTTATTTTTTCGACGAGCCGTTTGCCGGGCTTTTTCCTGAGATGGCAAAAATAGTATCTGGAATTTTAAAGGAGCTTCGGCAAGAGAAAAAAGCGGTGGTTTTGATAGAGCATGATATGGGGATTATCCGCGAACTCTCGGATCGCATTCTTGTACTTGATGCGGGAAAGCTTATAGCCGACGGGAACCCCGATGATGTTCTCGGACGGCGCGATGTGATAGAAGCGTACTTAGGCGAATAGAGAATCGTTTAATTTCAAGTTTCCAAGCAACGATGAACAAAATCCTATTACAGCTCAAAAATATCTCGGTTCACTTCGGTGGCGTGAAAGCATTAAATGGCGTTAGCATTGAAATAGACGAGAGAGAAATCGTTGCGCTTATGGGTCCCAATGGAGCGGGGAAGTCCACGATACTAAAGACTATTTTCGGTTTGTCGCCTGTTGAATCGGGAGAAATTCTTTGGCGCGGGCAAGAAGTGAAGCCGGTTCCATACGAGATGGCTGAGCGTGGAATCGCGTTCGTCCCGCAAGGGCGCCGCGTGTTCGCGCATCTGACGGTGGAGGAAAATCTGGAAGTCGGCGGGTTTATGGTGCGCGATAAACAGGAATTGCGTAGGCGGATCGGTGAAGCGATGGATCTGTTTCCGGTTTTGAAACACAAGCAGAACGAAAAATCCGGCGTGCTCTCGGGTGGGCAGCAGCAGATGCTCGCGCTGGCTCGCGGTTTGATGGTTGATCCAAAAGTGCTCTTGCTTGATGAGCCATCGCTTGGGCTAGCTCCAAAAATTATCAAAGAGGTTTTTGAAAAAATAAAAGAGATAAACCAACGGCACAAAACGGCGATTATGATTGTTGAACACAACATCAAATCATTGCTTTCGATTGCTCATAGGGCGTACGTGCTAGATAAAGGCAATGTCGTTGCGCACAAACCTTCCCAAGAGCTTATTCACAGTGATATACTGGAGAAAGTTTTTATGGGAAAACTTGTTTAACTGGGACCGATGACTATCAACCAATGACCAAAAAAATTTCGGTTGACTTGATGGAAAAAATAGTGAGCCTCTGTAAGCGTCGTGGATTTATATTTCCCGGTTCTGAGATTTACGGCGGTTTGCGAGGTACGTGGGATTATGGGCCATTAGGCGCGTTGTTAAAAAAGAACCTTAAAGACGAGTGGTGGAAAGAGATGGTGCAACTCAGGGATGATGTTGTGGCGATTGATGCAGCAATTATGATGAACCCCAAAGCGTGGGAAGCTTCCGGGCATGTCGAAGCATTCACTGATCCGCTCGTCGAATGCAAAATTTGCCATCAGCGTTTTCGAGCCGACAAACCTGCGGGGATACAAGACCACGAAGCAACTCACAAGGGCTCGCGCGTTGAATGGACAGACCCACAAAAGTTCAATCTTTTGGTCCGTGCATATCTTGGCGTGCTCGAAGGCAAAGAATCTGAAATATTCTTACGCGGTGAAATCACAAATGGCGTACACGTCAATTTCAAGAATATTCTTGATTCCACTCGTATTAAAATACCTTTTGGCGTTGCGCAAATTGGAAAAGCGTTTCGTAACGAAATTACGCCTGGCAATTTTATTTTTCGCAGTCGAGAATTTGAGCAGATGGAGCTCCAGTTTTATATAGAACCGGACGAGGAAAACGGCAAAAAATGGTTTGATTATTGGAAGCAAAATCGAATGGACTGGTTCTTGAATGTCGGATTTCATAAAACTAATTTGCGATTTCGCGATCATGAGCCCGACGAGCGAGCTCACTACGCCCGTTTTGCAACCGACATTGAGTACAATGCGCCCTGGGGGTGGGATGAAGTGATGGGAATTCATCATCGCGGCGATTGGGATTTGAAGCGCCATACAGAATATTCCGGTGTTGATATGTCGTACACCGACCCGCAAACTGGAAAGAAATTTATTCCTTGGGATATTGAAACGTCTTCCGGCGTGGACAGGCCTCTGTTGTTTCTTCTTCTCGATTCATATACCGAAGATGGGGATCGTGTCATTTTGAAGCTACATCCAAAACTCGCGCCGTACAAAGCCGCCGTATTTCCGCTTCTCGCGAATAAGCCTGAACTCGTGAAGCTCGCGCGCGCAGTTTACGGCGATCTTCGGAAAAAATTTTGCGTTGCGTGGGACGACCGCGGAAATATAGGCAAACGGTATTATTCTCAAGACGAAATAGGAACGCCATTTTGCATCACGGTTGATTTCGACAGCTTGGATAAAAAAGACGTGACGGTTCGGAATCGGGATACGACCAAACAAGAGCGCATTCCGATCAAAGAATTGGCTGATTATCTTAACAATAAAATTTTTTTGTAAATTCGCGCCACTTGCGTTTTCATAATTTATGAAATTCATTATTAGAGGCGGTAAGCCGCTCTCCGGCGAATTTACGTTAGCGGGTTCTAAAAATACCGCATCGAAACTTATGATCACGTCGCTTTTGACCGATGAGCCGTGCACGCTTACGAATTTTCCGCGCATAGGAGATGCGGAAATTACGGCGGAGTTGTGCCGTACTATCGGGAGCGACGTCCGCCTCGATGGAGACACGCTTTCGATTTCAACCCCGAAAATCAAAAACAGCCGCGTTTTGGAATTAAGCCGTCGGAATCGCATTCCAATTCTTGCTTTGGCGCCGCTTCTTACGCGAGCTGGAGAGGGAGAAGTGCCGATCGTTGGCGGAGACAAAATCGGACACAGACCGGTGGATTTGCACATTAAAGCGCTTGAAGCTCTTGGCGCGGAAATTAAAGTCACTCCTATAAGTTACATTGCTCGCGCAAAAAAAGGACTTTTCGGTGGTGTCATCAATCTCGGATTTCCTAGCGTTGGAGCGACGGAGAACGCCGTATTGGCCGCTGTGTGCGCGAACGGAAGAACGGTTATAAAAAATGCCGCGCTCGAACCCGAAATTATAAGCATGATAAAAATGCTCCAAAACATGGGAGCGATCGTCGAGCTTGGCGCTGAGCGGGATATATACATAGAGGGGGTGAAACATCTTCGGGGCGTGACGCATGAAGTTCCGTCGGATCGGAACGAGGCGGTATCTTTCGCATGTCTCGGCATCGCGACCGGCGGAGATGTTTTTCTCAAGGGAGCCATCCAGGACCACCTCATCACCTTCCTGAACGTGGTGCGGCGGATGGGGGCGACATATACCGTGACC
>JBBTYG010000019.1:0-4521 GCA_038061855.1 Patescibacteria group bacterium
TTACCATTCCATGGATTCTTATACTATTCGGTCTTGCAACTGGCGCGATACACCCTTCCGCTATACCAGGGCCAGATTCCGTCGAACCACCGCCCCCGGGAGGATTCCCTTCTTCGATTTTCAATCTCGCCTCATCTCTCTATAATATCAGCCACAGCGCAATCGTTTTCGGAATAGTCTTTCTAACAGTTTGGGCGATACGCAAAAAAATTATGTGGGAGCTGGGAGGATGGCTTATCCATATTCTCATAGACATTCCAACTCACTCATACGCGTTTTTCCCCACTCCTGCGCTCTGGCCCCTGTCGGAGTGGAAATTCATGCACGGCATATCATGGAACACCGGTTGGTTTATGGCCGTAAACTATTCTCTTCTTGTTGTTACGTATTTATCTCTATACGCCAGTCACTGGAAAAACCGAGCTATACCCTATAAAAAAATATGATCTACCAAGCTATTCCGAACGAGCAGATTATTTCCCGTTTTGTAGAACCGGCTATGTTTGTCGCTCTTCTCGTCATTCTTTTTTTCTTTGGCGTCATAAGCTTTACGTTGAACTACCACTGGACGCGATACGGGATTGATACAAAAAAACTTGCGCAAATACGCAGGATTTATTTTGGCATATCTACAATCTTATTCTTGGCAATGATAACTTTTTTAATTTTAGCGCTTCGATGATCACTTTATATCCTGACGAAAAAATCATACTTGAGAGGAGAAGATTCTGGCTTCCGATCGCGCTCCAAGGAATAGTGTCTTTCTTTATTGGCCTAATCCCGTTTCTCGTGATATTTGGTTCCAAGGAAATGTTACCGCCACAACTTCAGGAATTTATGCAGTTATATCAAATTCCTGCCTTGTTTTTCGCAACTGTCTGGACGCTAATCGTTTGGGTGCTGTTTTTTGTGCGATGGACAGATTATTATCTAGACGTGCTTCTTGTTACAAATAAACGGGTATTGGACATCGAACAGCTCGGTCTCTTTTCGCGCGATATCTCAGAAGCTCGCCTAGAAAATATCCAAGATATGCGAGTTGAAATACCTGGCTTCCTTGCAACTACTATGAACTTCGGAAATCTGCACATACAAACAGCCGGAGCAAGCAATGAATTTACAATCGAGAACATTCCTGAACCGAGCAAAGTAAAGGACGCTATATCGCACCAGTGCGAATGCCTTACTTCCTCTCCTAGCTAGTTTTTATCAACCCGCTCAACGTAATCCCCTGTTTCGGTGTTAATTCGAATAACATCGCCCTCGTTTATAAAAAGCGGCGTTGAGACTTTTGCTCCCCCCTCGATCGTCACAACCTTGTCTCCTCCCTGCGCGGTGTTTCCCTTTATCGAAGGCGGCGCTTCGATCACTTTAAAATCCATCTTCACCGGCAATGTTATTTTTATCACCTTATTATTGAAAGTAACCGTATCGACTTTCGTGTTCGGTTTCAGAAAATTTTTCGCATCGCCTATTGCATCGGCTGAAATCGAAAAACGATTTTTTGGATTCCCCTCTTCGGTAAACCAATATTCGTCCCGATGGCCGTAGATAAACACGGCTGGTTTTTTGTGGATTTCCGCCTCTTCGAAACTATCGCTACCTTGAAAATTTCTGTCTAAAAGTTTTCCCGTGATCAAATTTTTAATCCTCGTCTGAACGACGGCTTTGCGCTGCTGCATGCGCAAAAAATGCATCTCAAGCACTTCGTACGGCGCGCCGTCCATGATGAATAGTACTCCTTTTTTTAAATCAGTATATGCGAGCATATGGTTTTTATAACTATAATCTACAACTCCTAACTAATAACCAACAAGAAAACTATAGGATTATATATGGTAGGCAGAAAACTTTCAATTTGACAAATTGGACGCTCTATTTTAAAATTATATCAGCGCCCTGATAGGTTTTGCCACAGACAAAACCAGAGAATATTCAGGGAAATAACAAAAAAATCAACTCCGCAATTCCGTATGAAATTAAGAAAAAACAATTCCGCACTCACACTGATCGAAATCCTGATCCTCATTGCCATAATTGCCCTCGTTGCCATGATTGTCATCCCGGAAATCAACAGAAACCGGCGAGCACTGGCGAGCAGGCAAGCCTGCGTCGCAAATCTCGAGCAACTCAAGCAGGCGAAATCGACATGGGCAACTGACAACAATGCCACCAATGGCGCGCTGATCGTGTGGAACGATCTCGTACTCAGCGACGGCAAACGTGCCTACATCGCAGAGAAACCCCAGTGTCCCGCATACGGCACATACGTTCTGGGAAACATCGGAGATCTCCCTCAATGCTCGCTCGGAACGAAATTCGGCCATGTGCTGGCCGACAAGAAATAAGCATTACCAAATAACCTCGACCCCGCGGAAAATCCCCGGGGTCGAAACATTAAAAATATATCTACTTCAGCAAAATCCCTGATCCAGCGAGCCGCGTAAGAACATTTTCTATATTGCCATTAAACGCCCCGCGGCGTTCGAGTTTCATCGTCGCCGCCATCGCGGCGAATGTTCCCTGCGAAACCGACGATGAGTATAGATTTGTCGCGCGGATAAATGCGGCGAGGTATGTATCCCCCATGCCGGTCGGATCGATAATTTTCTCCGGCGAAAATGCCGAAATCACATATCTCCCGCCGTTCATAAAAACTACAGACCCCTTCGAGCCCAGCGTCACTATGATCGCTGCGTCAGTTTTCGTTTGCATGAATCGCGCAGCCTCATCGATCGATTTTTTCTGGGCGACAAACATTATCTCTTTATCGTTTAGAAATAGATACGAAAGATGCGGCGCTACATGGATCAAGTTTTCCGGATTTTTCCATACGAGTGATTCTCCTTTCGGATACGAAAACATGCCGAAATTGCCGAGAACGATTTTTCCTTTGTGAATCGCGGTGAAAAGATGCGGGGAAATATTATTGTAAAACATCGGGCCGAAAATCACATAATTGAACGAATTGAGAGAGCGCACGAGCTCCGGCGAAAATTCAATCCGATTTTTTGCGTACCGCGCGACGACGGACACGCATACGTCCGGATTTTCGCTAGAATATACACGCTCGAATTCTATCGTCTGCTCAGCTGGAATATGCACAACTTCGATATATTTAAAATTTTTCCGAACCCATGCGTCGTCCTCGGAATAGTATGTCGCAAAGACAGTAACGTCAGCGCCGAGATTTTTCAGCGCGACTCCCGCATAATACGGAATGCCGCCGACCTGAACCGTCGTCGCGCGATCAACGGTAATTTTATCTTTTACGACTGGACCGAGAAGAGCGATTCTCATATGTATTCTCAGATTTATTTACGACAAAGCATCCCGCGCCCCTATTTTTTTATTTCAAAACCGGAAACAAGGCACTATAATTATCCGTCCACGCAACAACGTCTTTTACTGCCTGAAAAGAAACCGAACGCGAAATCAGTTCTGGCGCATCGAGAAATTTCTTTTCTTCAGCAAGAAGAATCCATTCTGCTTCGACCGTTCGATCCGGATACCATTTTCCATAAGAATGCACCACTAGTCCATACATGCCGGAATCTCTGGCAAGAGCTTTAAGTACCGGCTTGAGATCTACAAATCCATTCGTGATTTGAAATGCAAGGATACCTTCGGGAGCAAGGCGAGAGCGATATATAGATAAGGCCTCTTTTGTGAGTAAATGAACAGGAATCGCGTCGCCGCTGAAAGCGTCTATAGCAAATACATCATATAACAACACTTCATTTGAGGCACTAGCAGACCCACCCGCTTCACGAAAAAGCGATATCCGCGCATCTCCTTGAATAATTTCTGCGCCGTCGCATTCCCTAAGATATGTAAAATGCTTTTGCGCCATTTTTATCATCGCCGGATCTATTTCATAAAATCTTACCCGATCTCCATTTTCACAATAAGCGGCAAGAGTGCCAGCTCCAAGGCCCACCACTCCAATATTCATCGGCTTATGCGCAATGCGTTTTGGATGCGTGCGTATGGCATATCCAATACCGCTACCTACATTGAAATACAGGTTTGGAATGTTTTTTTTGGGGCCCGACGTGAATTGTCCGCCATGTATTATGCCGTTATTCTTCACAACGATGAATTCCTCATCGGCGGAATTTTCCTTTAGTATTTTTGTGGCGCCGTAAAAGCTACGGACTTTTTGAACAAGTGAAAAATTTGGGGACGCCATGTTTTTTAAAACATAAACTAAAACGAGACTAATTATTATTACTGTCGCACCAACGCCTATATTTTTCAGAATTCTACTCAACGAGTAAGTCTTTGAACTATAAATAATATAAGCAGAAACCACGAGAGTCACCGCAATACCAATAGGAAACTCCCATACGTCGGAAAATAAAAACGGCGCCGCGATGCTTACAAAAGATGCGCCGATGATCCCGCCAAGCGCTACGAAAAGATAGAACTTAGTAAGATTGACGTCGCTGTTTTTTGGACGAAGCGTATATAATTTTCTGTGGCAAATAAACGCGCATAGCGTAAGCGGTAAGAGATACA